>NZ_JBEXWT010000102.1:0-31134 GCF_040629945.1 Kitasatospora sp. NPDC005856
GGTACCGGAACCTGCGGGAGACGGTGGAGTTCGGGCAGGCCACGGAGGCGTTGCTGGGGGAGGGCTTCCGGTTCTTCGTCGAGTCCAGCCCGCACCCCGTGCTCACCTTCGGTGTCCAGCAGACCGCCGACGCGGCCGACACCGCCGGTTCCGCGCAGGGCCCCGCCGTGGTCGTGGGCACGCTGCGGCGCGGCGAGAGCGGCCTCGACCGCTTCCTGACGTCCCTGGGAGAGGCCCACGTGGGCGGCCT
This sequence comes from Kitasatospora sp. NPDC005856, assembly GCF_040629945.1. NCBI lineage: Bacteria > Bacillati > Actinomycetota > Actinomycetes > Kitasatosporales > Streptomycetaceae > Kitasatospora > Kitasatospora sp. NPDC005856. The sequence goes on from NZ_JBEXWT010000102.1 coordinate 251, forward strand.
GCTGCCCGACTGGGACCGGGTGTTCGCCGGACACCGTCCGGGCGGCGTCTCCCTGCCCACCTACGCCTTCCAGCGCCGCCCGTACTGGCTGGAGGACACCGGCCCTGCGGCGGGCGGCCCGTCCGGGACGTCCGCGGCAGGCGACGACTTCTGGGAGGCCCTGGGCGGGGGTGACCTGGACCGGTTCACCACCGCCCTCGGGGTGGCGCCCGAGGACCCGCTGAACGTGGTGCTCCCCGCGCTCGCCAGCTGGCGCACCGAGCGCACTGAGCGTTCGGTGGTCGACTCCTGGCGCTACCGCGTGACCTGGCGGGCCCTGCCCGAGGGCCCGGCGGTCGCATTGGACGGCAGCTGGCTCGTGCTGTCGTCGGACGGCCAGTCCGAGGACGGGACACGCCGGTCGGAGGCGACCGTCCACGCCATGGAGCAGGCCGGGGCCTCGGTGGTCCACCTACGGATCACCGAGGCGGCGGCCGACCGCGCCGTGCTGGCCGACCGGGTGCGCGCGTCCCTCGACGCGCTGCCAGGACCGGTGACGGGAGTGCTGTCGCTGCTGGGTCTCGACGAGCGCCCGCACCCGGAACACCCCTCCGTCCCGCTGGGCACCGCGCTCAACCTGGCCCTGGTGCAGGCCCTCGGCGACGCCGGGATCGGCGCGCCCCTGTGGTGGGCGACCCGGGGCGCGGTGTCGGTCGGGGGCGCGGACACCGGGAGCGGGGTCAGCGCCGCGCAGAACCTGCTCTGGGGCCTGGGCCGGGTCGCCGCGCTGGAGTTCCCGCAGCGCTGGGGCGGTCTGGTCGACCTCCCGGAAGTCCTGGACCCGGACACCGCCGGGCGGCTGTGCCGGGTGCTGGCCGGCCAGGCCGGGGACGAGGACCAGGTGGCCGTCCGGGCCACCGGCTGCCACGGCCGGCGGCTGGTCCGGTCCGCCCTGGGCGACACCGCGCCGCGGCGGAGCTGGCGGCCCGGGGGCACCGTGCTGATCACCGGCGGTACCGGCGGGATCGGCGCGCAGATCGCGCGCTGGCTGGCCCGGCGGGGAGCCGGGCACCTGGTGCTGGTCAGCCGGCGCGGCGCGGATGCGCCGGGTGCGCCGGAGCTCGCCGAGGAACTGGCCGCGCTCGGCACCCGGGTCACCCTGGCCTCGTGCGACGTCGCCGACCTTCAGGCCCTGCGTGCGTTGAAGGACGGCCTCGAACAGGACGGCCACCGGATCAGCACCGTCTTCCACGCCGCGGGGGCCGGGCTGCTGGTGCCACTGCCCGACACCGACGCGGACGAGTTCGCCGACACTCTGCACGCCAAGGTCGGCGGGGCCCGGAACCTCGACCTGCTCTTCGACCGGGACACCCTCGACGCGTTCGTGCTGTTCTCCTCCATCTCCGGGGTGTGGGGCAGCGCCGTCCACGGCGCCTACGCCGCCGCCAACGCCTACCTCGACGGCCTCGCCGAGGACCGCAGGAGCCGCGGCCTCGCCGCGACCTCCGTGGTGTGGGGCATCTGGAGCCCCGAGGGCGGGGCCGGCGGGATGGCGGCCGAACTGGCGGAGGAGACCCTGCGCGGCCACGGCGTGCTCTTCATGCCGCCCGCGGTCGCGATCACCGGGCTCCAGCAGGTCCTGGACCACGACGAGACGGTGGTCGTGGTCGCCGACATCGACTGGGACCGCTTCGCGACGGTCTTCACCTCGGCGCGCCCCAGCCCGCTGATCGGGGAACTCCCCGAGGTGCGCAGCGCGCTGGCCGCCGGACCGGAGACCGGCGGGACCGGTGCAGGGGGGACCCCATCGGCGCTTCGCGACCGGCTGGCGCCTCTCCCGGCGGCCGAGCGCACCCGGGTGCTGGTCGACCTGGTCCGGACCCACGCGGCCACCGTCCTCGGCCACGACTCGCCGGACGCGGTCGCCCCCGGCCGCGCCTTCCGCGACCTGGGCTTCGACTCCCTGACCGCCGTGGACATGCGCAACCGACTCAACGCCGCCACCGGCCTGCGGCTCCCGGTCACCGTCGTCTTCGACTACTCGTCGGCGACCGCGCTCGCCGGACGCCTGGAGACCGGCCTGCTGGGCGCCGCCGAGGAGCCCGCCACCGTCCGGCAACCCCCGACGGCGCTACCCGCCGCCGACGACGACCCCATCGTGATCGTCGCCATGAGCTGCCGCTACCCCGGCGGCGTCCGCACCCCCGAGGACCTGTGGCGCCTGGTCGCGGACGGGCACGATGCCGTCTCCGGGCTGCCGTCCGACCGGGGCTGGGACCTCGACACGCTGTACGACGCGGACCCCGACCGGCCCGGCCGGAGCTACGCCGCCGCAGGCGGATTCGTCAGGGACGCGGACCGCTTCGACCCCGGGTTCTTCGGGATCTCCCCGCGCGAGGCCCTCGCCATGGACCCGCAGCAGCGACTGCTGCTCGAAACCTCCTGGGAGGCGATCGAGCGCGCCGGCATCGACCCGTCCACCCTGCGCGGCACCCCGACCGGCGTCTTCGCCGGCGCCTCCTACCAGGGCTACGGCGGCACCCTGCGCGACGTCCCCGAGGAACTGGAGGGCCTGTTCATCGCGGGCATCTCCACCAGCGTCCTGTCCGGGCGGGTCGCCTACCAACTCGGCCTCCAGGGGCCCGCCGTGACCGTGGACACGGCCTGCTCCTCGTCACTGGTGGCGGTCCACCTCGCCGCGCAGTCGCTGCGCTCGGGCGAGTGCACGCTGGCCCTGGCGGGCGGCGCCACGGTGATGGGCACCCCGCTGTCGTTCACCGGCTTCAGCCGGCAGCGCGGGCTTGCCGAGGACGGGCGCTGCAAGTCCTTCGCCGCCGCGGCGGACGGCTTCGGCATGGCCGAGGGCGTGGGCCTGCTGCTCCTGGAACGTCTCTCGGACGCCCGCCGCAACGGCCACCCGGTACTCGCGGTGCTGCGCGGCTCGGCGATCAACCAGGACGGCGCGAGCAACGGACTGACCGCGCCCAGCGGCTTGGCCCAGCAGCGGGTGATCCGCGATGCGCTGGCGAACGCCCGGCTGTCGGCCGCCGACGTGGACGCCGTCGAGGCGCACGGCACCGGCACCCGGCTGGGTGACCCGATCGAGGCCGACGCGCTGCTGGCCGTCTATGGCCAGGACCGGCCGGCCGACCGGCCGGTGTGGCTCGGGTCGCTGAAGTCGAACATCGGGCACACCCAGGCCGCCGCCGGCGTCGGCGGCATCATCAAGATGGTGCTGGCCATGGGGCACGGCGAACTGCCGCGCACCCTGCACATCGACCGGCCGACCCCGAACGTCGACTGGACGGCGGGCGCCGTCGCCCTGCTGACCGAGGCCACCCCCTGGCCCGAGACCGGCCGGCCGCGCCGGGCCGGAGTGTCCTCGTTCGGCCTGAGCGGCACCAACGCCCACGTCGTCATCGAACAGCCGCCGGCCGAGCCCGCACCCGCCCTGCCCGCCGGGCCCGCACCCGCCGCCGTCCCGTGGGTCCTGTCCGGGCGGACCGCCGAGGCGGTGAAGGCCCAGGCGGAGCGGCTGCACGCGTACCTGACGGAGCGGCCGGAGCTGCCGTCCGCCGACGTCGGCTACTCGCTGGCCACCACCAGGACCGCCTTCGAGCACCGCGCGGCCGTCGTCGGCGGCGACCGGGCGACCCTGCTGGGCGGCCTGGCCGCGCTGGCCGCCGGAGAGCGCGCACCCGGCCTGGTCGAAGGCATCGTCGCCCGGTCGGCCAGGACCGTCTTCGTCTTCCCCGGCCAGGGAACCCAGTGGGCCGGCATGGCCCGGGAACTGCTCGACCACGCCCCGGCCTTCGCCGACCGGATCGCGGCCTGCGAACGCGCCCTCGCCCCGCACCTGGAGTGGTCGCTGCTCGCGGTCCTGCGCGACGCGCCCGACGCGCCCCCGCTCGACCGGGTGGATGTGGTGCAGCCGGTGCTGTGGGCGGTGATGGTGTCGCTGGCCGAGCTGTGGCGGGCGCACGGGATCGTCCCCGACGCCGTGGTCGGCCACTCCCAGGGCGAGATCGCCGCCGCCTGCGTGGCCGGCGCGCTCTCGCTGGACGACGCGGCCCGGATCGTCGCCCTGCGCAGCCGGGCCCTGCTGGCCCTGACCGGACGCGGCGGCATGCTGTTCGTTCCGCAGCCGGTCGAAGCCGTGCGCGAGGCACTGTCCGCCCACGACGGGGCACTCGACGTCGCCGCGGTCAACGGGCCGACGTCGGTGACGGTCTCCGGCGACCCGGCTGCACTGGAACGGCTGCGCGAGCAGTACGCCGAGGCGGGCGTCCTGGCCTGGCCGGTCCCCGGCGTGGACTTCGCCGGACACTCGCCCCAGGTGGAGGAGCTCCGCGAGGAACTGCTCGCCCTGCTCGGCGGCATCGCGCCGCGGACCTCCGCCGTCCCGTTCTACTCGACGGTCAGCGGCGGCCCCGTGGACACCCTGGACCTGGACGCCGCGTACTGGTACGAGAACCTGCGCCGGCCGGTGGAGTTCGGCCGGGCGCTCGACGCGCTCGTCGCCGACGGGCACCACATCTTCGTCGAGTGCAGCACCCACCCCGCGCTGACCGTCTGGATCCAGGAGGCCGTCGAGGCGGCCGGGGTCGGCGACGGGGCCGTCGTCGGCACCCTGCGCCGCACCGAGGGCGGCCCCGGCCGCTTCCTCGCCGCGCTCACCGAGGTCCAGGTCCGCGGACTGCCGGTGGACTGGGACGCGGTGTTCGCCGGAACCGGCGCGCGCAAGCGGCCCCTGCCCACCTACGCCTTCCAGCAGCAGCGCTACTGGCTGGACGCCACCCCCGGCCGGCCCGCCGACGCCGCGGCCGGCACGGCCGCCGCGACCGGCGCCGGCCCGGCCGACTCCGGTTTCTGGGCGGCGGTCGACCGCGCGGACCTGGACGCCCTCGCCACGACCCTGCGGGTCGAGGACGGCGAGCTGCGGGCCTCCCTCGCCTCTCTGGTGCCCTCCCTCGCCGAGTGGGCGCGCGGCCGCGCCGACGACCGGACCGCCGACAGCTGGCGCTACCGGGTCGCCTGGAAGCCCCTGCCGGCACCCGAGCGGCCCCGGCTCACCGGCAGCTGGCTCCTCGTCGCCCCGGCCGTCGCCGCCGGCGACCCGGCCGTCGCGTTCGCCGCGGACGCCCTGCGCGGACACGGCGCCACCCCCGTCCTGGTCGAGGCCGGCCACGACGCGACCGACCGGACTCGGTTCGCCGCACTGCTCCGCGACGCCCACGACCGCGCCGACGGGCCGCCCGCCGGAATCCTGTCGCTGCTCGCCCTCGCCGAGGAACCGCACGGCGACGGATCGGCGCTCCCCCTCGGCCTCACCCTGACCGTCGCGCTCCTCCAGGCCCTGGGCGACCTCGGCACCGACGCCCCGCTCTGGAGCGCCACCCGGGGCGCGGTGTCGGTCGGCCGCTCCGACCGGATCGACAGCACCCTCCAAGCCCTGGCCTGGGGCCTCGGCGGGGTCGCCGGCGTCGAGTACCCGCAGCGCTGGGCCGGCCTGGTCGACCTGCCGCGACGGCTCGACGACCGGGCCGCGACCCGGCTCGCCGAAGCCCTGACCAACCCCGACGGCGAGGACCAGCTGGCGGTGCGCGCCACCGGCGTCTACGGCCGCAGGGTCGTCCACGCCGGACTCGGCGACACCGCCCCCGCACGCGACTGGACACCCGAGGGCACCGTCCTGATCACCGGCGGCACCGGCGGCCTCGGCGCCCAGATCGCCCGCCGGCTCGCCCGCACCGGAACCGCGCACCTGCTGCTCACCAGCCGGCGCGGCGAACAGGCCCCGGGAGCCGACGCCCTGCTCGCCGAACTGCGCGGACTCGGCGCCGACGCCACCGCGGTGGCCTGCGACGTCGCCGACCGCGACGCACTGGCGGAACTGCTCGCCGGCATTCCGGCCGAGCGCCCGCTGCGCGCCGTCCTGCACACCGCGGGCGTCCTCGACGACGGGGTGATCGATTCCATCACCCCCGAACGCGCGGCCGGCGTCCTGCGCCCCAAGCTCGACGGCGCACGCAACCTCGACGCGCTCACCCGGGGACTCGACCTGACCGCCTTCGTGCTGTTCTCCTCGCTCGCCGGCACCCTCGGCGGCACCGGCCAGGGCAGCTACGCCGCCGCCAACGCCTACCTCGACGCCCTGGCCCGGCAGCGCCGCGACCTCGGACTGCCCGGCACCTCGGTGGCCTGGGGCCTGTGGGGCGGCGAGAGCCTCGCCTCCGGAGCGGTCGCCGAACGGCTGATCCGCGACGGCCTGCCCGCCATGGACCCCGCCGTGGCCACCATCGCGCTGCACCAGGCCCTCGACCACGACGACACGGCCGTCCTCGTCGCCGACTTCGCCTGGGACCGCTTCACCCGGGCGTTCACCGCGCTCAGGCCCAGCGCCGCCCTCGGGGACCTGCCCGAGGTGCGGGAAGCGCTCGCCGACGCGGCCGGGTCCCGGGGCAGCGCCGACGGCGGCGAGCCGCCGGCCCTGCGGCTCGCCGCACTGCCCCCGGCGGAACGCGACCGGGCCCTGCTGGACCTGGTCCGCCGCGAGGTCGCCGCCGTGCTCGGCCACCCCGGGCCCGAGGCGGTGGGACCCGACCAGGCGTTCAAGGACATCGGCTTCGACTCGCTGACCGCCGTCGAACTGCGCAACCGGCTCGCCGCGGCCACCGGCCTGCGCCTGTCGGTGACCCTGGCCTTCGACTACCCCACGGCCACCACCCTGGCCGGACACCTGCGCGCCGAACTGCCGGGGGAGCCCGCCACCGAGGCACCCGACGCCCCCGGGCAGCCGCCCGCGGCCGCCGCGGTGCCCGAGGACGAGGCGATCGCCGTGATCGCCATGAGCTGCCGCTACCCCGGCGGCGTCAGCACCCCCGAGGAGCTGTGGGAGCTCGTCGCGGGCGGACGGGACGCGATCACCGCCTTCCCCACCGGACGGGGCTGGGACCTCGACGGCCTCTACGACCCGGACCCTGACCGGGCCGGCAGCACCTACGCGCGGGAAGGCGGCTTCCTGCACGACGCCGACCGCTTCGACCCGGCCTTCTTCGGGATCTCCCCGCGCGAGGCGCTGACCATCGACCCCCAGCAGCGGCTGCTGCTCGAACTCTCCTGGGAGGCGTTCGAGCGGGCCGGCATCGACCCGCTCTCCCTCAAGGGCAGCGCGAGCGGCGTCTTCGTCGGCTGCAGCCACCACGACTACGGGTCGCGCGTCACCGAGCCCTCCGAGGAGTTCGAGGGCTACCTCGGCATCGGCAGCGCGGGCAGCGTGGCGTCCGGGCGGATCTCCTACAGCCTCGGCCTCGAAGGGCCCGCGGTGACCGTCGACACGGCGTGCTCCTCGTCGCTGGTCGCGGTCCACCTCGCGGCCCGGTCGCTACGGGCCGGCGAATGCTCGCTGGCGCTGGCCGGCGGCGTGACCGTGATGTCGACCCCGGGCGCGTTCGTGGAGTTCAGCCGGCAGCGGGTGCTCGCCGAGGACGGCCGCTGCAAGCCGTTCGCCGCCGCCGCCGACGGCACCTCCTGGGCCGAGGGTGCCGGACTGCTCGTCCTGGAACGCCTCTCGGACGCCCGGCGCAACGGCCACCCGGTGCTCGCCCTGGTCCGCGGCTCCGCCGTCAACCAGGACGGCGCCAGCAACGGCCTGACCGCCCCCAACGGTCCCTCCCAGCAGCGGGTCATCCGGGCGGCCCTCGCCGACGCCGGACTGACCGCCGCCGAGGTCGACGCGGTGGAGGCGCACGGCACCGGGACCAAGCTGGGCGACCCGATCGAGGCCCAGGCGCTGCTGGCCACGTACGGCCGGGAACGCGGCGAGCGGGAGCCGCTGTGGCTGGGGTCGCTGAAGTCGAACATCGGACACAGCCAGGCCGCCGCCGGAGTCGCCGGCATCATCAAGATGGTGCAGGCCATGCGGCACGGGAAACTGCCGCGCACCCTGCACGTCGACACGCCGACCCCGCACGTCGACTGGTCGGCCGGCGCGGTCCGGCTGCTCACCGACGACACCCCATGGCCGGAGACCGGCCGCCCCCGGCGGGCCGCGGTGTCCTCCTTCGGGGTCAGCGGCACCAACGCCCACACCATCCTCGAACAGCCCACCGAACCGGCCCCGGCGCCCACCGCCGTCCCTGACGCGCCCGCCGCGCCCGCCCTGCCCTGGCTGATCTCCGCTCGCGGCGCGGACGCGCTGCGCGAGCAGGCGGCCCGGCTGCTCCGGCACGTGGAGCAGGCCCCGGCGCTCGCCGTCGCGGACCTGGGGCGCTCCCTTGCGCTGCACCGCAGCGCCTTCGAACACCGGGCCGCCCTCACCGGCACGGACCGGCAGGCCCTGCTCCAGGGGCTCGCCGCCCTCGCCACCGGCGAGCCGTCGGCGGACCTGGTGCGCGGGATCACCGGCCCGGCCGCGAAGACCGCCTTCCTGTTCCCCGGACAGGGCAGCCAGCGCACCGGCATGGGCGCCGGACTGTACGCACGGTTCCCGGTCTTCGCCGACGCCTTCGACGCGGTCTGCGCGGAACTCGATCCGCTGCTCTACCGCCCGCTGCGGGAGGTGATCGACGCGGCCCCCGGCGACCCCGGCCACGGCCTGCTGGACCGCACCGAGTACGCCCAACCCGCCCTGTTCGCACTCGGCGTCGCCCTGTTCCGCCTCGTCGAGCACTGGGGCGTGCGCCCCGACCGGCTGCTCGGCCACTCCGTGGGAGAGCTGGCCGCCGCCCACGTCGCCGGGGTGTTCACCCTGCCCGACGCCGCGGCGCTGGTGGTCGCGCGGGGACGGCTGATGCAGGCCCTCCCGGCGGGCGGCGCGATGGTCGCCCTCGCCGCCGGGGAGGAGGAGGTGCTGCCGCTGCTCGCGGGCCGTGAGGGCGAGGTCGGCCTCGCCGCGGTCAACGGCCCGGCCTCGACCGTGGTCTCCGGCGACGCGGCGGCGGTGGACGAGATCGCCGCCGTGCTCGCCGCGCGCGGCCGCAAGACCCGGCGGCTGCGGGTCTCCCACGCCTTCCACTCGCCCCTCATGGAGCCGATGCTCGCCGAGTTCCGCGAGGTCGTGGCCCGGATCGTCCCGGGGGAGGCCGCCGTCCCGGTGATCTCCGACCTGACGGGCGAGCCGGCCACCGCCGAGCAGCTCGGCTCGCCGGACTACTGGGTGGAGCACGTGCGCGGCACCGTCCGCTTCCAGGACGGCGTACGCCACCTGGAACGCGACGGCGTCACCGCGTTCCTCGAACTCGGACCCGACGGCGCGCTCACCGCCATGGGCCAGGACTGCCTGACCGGCGCCACCGGCAGCCCGGTGCTGATGCCCCTGCTGCGCAAGGACCGGCCCGAAGCACCCGCGGCGACGGCCGCCCTGGCCCGGCTGCACGTCACGGGCGTCCCCGTGGACTGGGACGCCGTCCACTCCGGTGGCCCGGCCGGCTCCGCCGTCGACCTGCCGACCTACGCCTTCCAGCGCGGCAGCTACTGGCTGCAGGCCGGCCCGGCCGCGGCCGGACTGCCCGCAGCCGGACTTCAGGCGGTCGACCACCCGCTGCTCGGCGCCGGAACGGAACTCGCGGACTCCGACGGCTTCCTCTTCACCGGCAGGTTCTCGGTCCGCAGCCACCCCTGGCTGGCCGACCACGGCGTCTACGAGGGGGTGCTGTTCCCCGCCACCGCGTTCCTGGAACTCGCGGTCCGCGCGGGCGACCAGGTCGGTTGCGACCAGGTCGAGGAACTGACCCTGGAGGCACCGCTGGTGCTCCCGGCGGGCGGAGCCGTCGCACTCCAGCTCACCGTCGGAAGCCCGGACGCCGCCGGCACCCGTCCGCTGAGCGTCCACGCCCGGGCCGCCGACGACGGCCCCGACGCCCCCTGGACCCGGCACGCGAGCGGCCTGCTCGGCTCCACCGGAGCCGCGGACCCGGCCGACACGGCCGACCCGGCGGACCCCGAGGCCTGGCCGCCGCCCGGAGCCGTCCCCCTCGACACGGAGGGCCTGTACGACCGCTTCGCGGGCGGCGGGTTCGCCTACGGCCCCGCGTTCCAGGGCCTGCGCGCGGCCTGGCGGCTCGGCGACGAGGTGTACGCCCTCGCGAGCCTGCCCGAGGGGCAGCGGCCGGACGCCGCCGCGTTCGGCCTGCACCCGGCCCTGCTGGACGCCGCCCTGCACTCACTGGTGTTCGACGTCCTGGAGGGGCCCGGGCAGGGCTGGCTGCCGTTCTCCTGGAACGGGGTGCGCCTGCACGCCTCCGGGGCCGCCGAACTCCGGCTGCGGCTGACCCCGACCGGCCGCGACGCCGTCGCCGTACAGGTGACCGACACCACCGGGCGGCCGGTGCTCTCGGCCCGCTCCCTGGTCCTGCGGCCCGTCTCGCGCGACCGCTTCAAGGCCACCCGCACCGGACACCACGAGGAACTGTTCCGCCCCGAGTGGCAGGCCCTGCCCGAGCGCGCCGCGACGGCGGCCGGCACCGCCTTCGACCCGGATTCCTGGACCGTGCTCGGCACCGGGACGCTCCCCGGCCGCACGGTCACCGACCTCGCCGCGCTGTCCGCACTGCTCGACGCGGGCGCCCCGCCGCCCCGGCTGGTGCTGGCCGCCTGCCCGCCCGCCCCGGCCCCGTACGCGCCGCCCGGCACCCTCCGCGACGCGGTCCACGACGGCCTGGGAACGGTCCTCGCCCTGCTGCGCGACTGGCTGGCCGAGGAGCGGCTGGCCGGGGCCAAGCTGGTCCTGCTCACCTCGGGCGCGGTCCCGGTGACCGGCGACGACGTCCCGGACCCGGCCCTGGCCGCGCTCTGGGGTCTGGTCCGCTCGGCGCAGACCGAGAACCCCGACCGCTTCGTCCTGCTGGACCTGGACACCCACGAGAACCCGCCCGCGCTGCTCGCCGAAGCCCTCGCGTCCGGGGAACCCCAGCTCGCGATCCGGGCCGGAGCCGTCCACGTCGCCCGGCTGGCCCGGGTACCGCTGGCCGTCACCGGGCGCACCCCCGGCTGGGGCGGCGACGGAACCGTCCTGATCACCGGCGGCACCGGCGCCATCGGCGCCCACGTCGCCCGCCACCTCGCCGCCGAACACGGCGTCCGGCACCTGCTGCTGACCAGCCGCAGCGGCCCCGCCGCCGACGGCGCGGCGGAACTCCTCGCCGAACTCGCCGCCCTGGGCGCGCACGCCGAGATCGTCGCCTGCGACGCCGCCGACCGCGACGCCCTCGCGGCCCTGCTGGCCGCCCTGCCCCCCACGCACCCGCTGACCGGGGTGGTGCACGCCGCGGGCGTGCTGGCCGACGGCGTCGTCGCCACCATGACGCCCGCGCAACTGGACCACGTCCTGCGCCCCAAGGTGGACGCGGCGATCAACCTGCACGAACTCACCGCCGGCCTGGAGCTGTCCGAGTTCGTCCTGTTCTCGTCCATCGCCGGGATCTTCGGTGGCATGGGCCAGGGCAACTACGCCGCCGCCAACGCCTTCCTCGACGCCCTGGCCCACCGGCGCCGCGCCGATGGGCTGCCCGGCCGCTCCCTCGCCTGGGGCCTGTGGGCCAACAGCACCGGGATGACCGGCGGGCTCACCGAGGCCGACCTGCGACGGATCGCCCGGGGCGGGATCGTCGCCTTCGACCCGGCCCAGGGACTGGCGCTCTTCGACACGGCCGGCACCCTCGACGAGCCGGTCGTCCTCCCGCTGCGGCTCGACACCGCGGCCGTCCGCGCCCAGGCCGCCACCGGCGGCGTCCCCGCCCTGCTGCGCGGCCTGGTGCGCCCCGCCGCCCGGCGCGGCGCCGCGGGCCCCACGGCCGGCACCGGCCCCGACGGGCCCGAGGCCCTGAAGCAGCGCCTCGGCTCCCTCAACGAGACCCAGCGCGGCCGGGTCCTGCTCGACCTGGTCCGCTCGCACGCCGCCCTGGTGCTCGGCCACAGCGGCCCGGCCGCGGTCGAGCCCGGACGCGGCCTGCTGGAGGTCGGCTTCGACTCGCTGACCGCGGTGGAACTGCGCAACCGGCTGCGCGCCGCAACCGGCCACCCGCTGCCGGCCACCCTGCTCTTCGACCATCCCACCCCGGCCGCGATCGCCGCACACCTCGCCGCCGAACTGCTCCCCGACGCCGGACCCGGCCCGCTCCCCGGCCTCGCCGAACTGGACCGCCTGGCAGGCGCCCTCGACGGCCTCCCCGACGACCCGGCGGACCGCGAACGGCTGGCCGGGCGGCTCCGGGAGCTCCTGCGCCGCCTCGACGACCCGGCGGCCGCCCCGGTCGACGGCGACGGCACGGCGGCCGGGGTGGCCGCCTCCATCGAGGACCGGATGGACGGCGCCAGCGACGACGAACTCTTCGACCTCATCGACAACGAACTCGGCCGGTCATGACACCGACCCGACCCGCGAACCAGGACGGCGGCCCCCAATGGTGAACGACGACAAGCTGAGGGACTACCTCAAGCGGGTGACGGCGGATCTGCACCACACCCGCCGGCGCCTGACCGAGGCCGAGGACGCAGGCCGCGAACCGATCGCGGTCGTCGCGATGAGCTGCCGCTACCCCGGCGGCGTACGGTCCCCCGAGGACCTGTGGCGCCTGGTCACCGACGGCACCGATGCCATCACCGGCTTCCCCCGCGACCGGGGCTGGGACCTGGACCACCTGGACGACCCGGAACGACTGCGCGAGGGCACCAGCCACACCGCCCTGGGCGGATTCCTCGACGACGTCGGGCACTTCGACCCCGGATTCTTCGGGATCTCCCCGCGCGAAGCGCTCGCGATGGACCCGCAGCAGCGACTCCTCCTGGAGACCACCTGGGAGGCGTTCGAACGGGCCGGTATCGACCCCGCGACCCTGCGGGGCAGCAGGACCGGCGTCTTCGCCGGGGTGATGTACCAGGACTACGCGGTACGGCTGCGCCAGGTCCCCGACGACGTGGCCGGCTACGTCGGCAGCGGCAGCTCCGACAGCGTCGCCTCGGGCCGCGTCGCCTACACCTTCGGTCTGGAGGGCCCGGCGGTCAGCATCGACACCGCCTGCTCCTCCTCGCTGGTCGCCATCCACCTCGCCGCCCAGGCCCTGCGGGCCGGCGACTGCACCCTGGCCCTGGCCGGGGGCGCGATGGTCATGTCGACACCCGTTCCGTTCGTGGAGATGAGCCGTCAGGGCGGCCTGGCCCGGGACGGCCGCTGCAAGTCCTTCGCCGCCGCCGCCGACGGCACCGGCTGGGGCGAGGGCGTCGGCATGCTCCTGCTGGAGCGCCTCTCGGACGCCCGGCGCAACGGCCACCCGGTCCTCGCCCTGATCCGCGGCACCGCCGTCAACCAGGACGGCGCCAGCAGCAGGCTCACCGCCCCCAACGGCCCCGCCCAGCAGCGCGTCATCCGCCACGCCCTGGCCAACGCCGGACTCACCCCCGCCGATGTGGACGTGGTCGAGGCGCACGGCACCGGCACCCCGCTGGGCGACCCGATCGAGGCCCAGGCCCTGCTGGCCACCTACGGGCAGGACCGCGCGGACGGGCAGCCGCTGCTGCTCGGCTCGCTGAAGTCCAACATCGGGCACACCCAGGCGGCGGCCGGCGTCGGCGGCGTCATCAAGACCGTCCTCGCCATGCGGCACGGTACCGTCCCGCCCACCCTGCACGCCCAGGACCCGTCCCCGCAGATCGACTGGACCGCGGGCGCGGTGCGCCTGGTCACCGCGAACACCCCCTGGCCCGAGACCGGACGGCCGCGCCGGGCCGCGGTGTCCTCCTTCGGCGTCAGCGGCACCAACGGACACGTCGTCCTGGAACAGGCGGACGAACCCGTCCTGGAACAGGCCGACGAACCCGCCGCCCCCGCCGTCCTCCCCTGGGTGCTCTCCGGACGCACCGCCGAAGCGCTGCGCGCCCAGGCCGCACGGCTCCGCGACCACCTCGACGCCCACCCCGGACCCGGCCCGGCCGAGGTCGGCCACGCCCTCGCGACGACCCGCGCCGCGCACGAGCACCGGGCGGTCCTGATCGGCGCCCACCCCGACGAGTTCCGGGCCGGCCTCGACGCCCTGGTGGCCGGCCGCACCGCCCCCGGCCTGGTCCTCGGCACTGCCGGAACCGGCGGCGAAGTCGCCCTGGTGTTCCCCGGACAGGGATCCCAATGGGCCGGCATGGCCGTCGAACTCCTCGACTCCGCCCCCGCCTTCGCCGCCCGCGTCGCGGACTGCGAGCGTGCCCTGGCACCCTTCGTCGACTGGTCCCTGGAAGCCGTCCTGCGCGGCGCTCCCGGCACCCCGCCGGCCGAACGCGTCGACGTGGTGCAGCCGGTGCTGTGGGCCGTCATGGTCTCCCTGGCCGAACTGTGGCGCTCCCACGGCATCACCCCCGGCGCGGTCATCGGCCACTCCCAGGGCGAGATCGCCGCCGCCGTGGTGGCGGGAGCGCTGAGCCTGGAGGACGGGGCGAAGGTCGTCGCCCTGCGCAGCCGCGCCATCCGCGCCCTGTCCGGCCGCGGCGGCATGGCCTCGGTGGCCCTGCCCGCCGAACAGGTCGCCGAACACCTCGCACCCTGGGACGGCCGGCTCGCCGTCGCCGCCGTCAACGGACCCGCCTCCACCGTGGTCTCCGGCGACACCGACGCGCTCGACGCGTTCCTCGACCGGACGACGGCGCTGGACATCCGTAGCCGGCGCATCCCCGTCGACTACGCCTCGCACAGCGCCCACGTCGAGGACATCCGCACCGAACTGCTCGCCCGGCTCGACGGACTGACCCCCCGCCCGTCCGCCATCCCCTTCTACTCCACCCTCAGCGGCGGCCTGCTGGAGGACACCACCGCCCTGGACGCCGACTACTGGTACCGCAACCTCCGCGGGACCGTCCGCTTCGAACAGGCGACCCGCGCCCTGCTCGCCGACGGCTACCAGGTCCTCCTGGAAAGCAGCCCGCACCCCGTCCTCACCGTCGGTGTCCTGGAGACCGCCGAGGACGCGGGCGCCGACGCCACCGCCGTGGGCACCCTGCGCCGCGACGACGGCGGCCCGCGCCGGTTCACCGAGTCCCTGGCCGAACTCCACCTGCGCGGAGTCTCCCCGGACTGGGACACCGTCTTCGCCGACCGCCGCCCCGGACGGGTGGAACTGCCCACCTACGCCTTCCAACGCGACCCGTACTGGCTGGAGGACGGCGCCGCGCCCGTCGGCGACGTCACCTCTGCCGGACTGACCCCCGCGGACCATCCGCTGCTGGGCGCCGTCGTGGTCCTCGCGGACAGCGACGGCCTGCTCCTCACCGGCCGCCTGTCGGCCCGCACCCACCCGTGGCTCGCCGACCACGCCGTCGGCGGCCGGGCACTGCTCCCGGGCACCGCCTTCCTGGAACTCGCGCTCCAGGCCGGAGCCCGCGTCGGCTGCCCCCGGGTCGAGGAATTCACCCTCGAGGCCCCCCTGGCGCTGCCCGAACACGGCGGCACCGTGCTGCGCCTCACCGTGGGCGCCCCCGACTCCCTGGGCCACCGCCCGCTCAGCCTGCACTCCCGGCCGGACACACCCGTCGACGGTGACCCCGACGGCGACGAGTGGACCAGGCACGCCGAAGGCGTCCTGGCCCAGGACGGCGCGGAAGGCGCCGAGGCCGACGGGCCGATGCCCTGGCCGCCGCCCGGCGCCGAACCCCTCGCCCTCGACGGACTGTACGAACGCTTCGCGGCGGGCGGATTCGCCTACGGTCCCGCCTTCCAGGGCCTGAACGCGGTCTGGCGGCGCGGCGACGAGCTGTTCGCGGAGGCCGTCGTGCCCGCTGGGCCCACACCCGACGCCGCCCGCTTCGGCCTGCACCCGGCCCTGCTGGACGCGGCCCTGCACGCCACCGGTGTGCCCGGCGCCCCCGGCGCGGAGGCCCACCCCGAGGGACGGCTGCCGTTCTCCTGGAACGGCGTGACCCTGCACGCCACCGGCGCCGGCGCGATCCGCGTCCGGCTCGCCCCGGCCGGGCCCGACGCGGTGACGCTCGCCGTCGCCGACGCGACCGGCGCCCCCGTGGCGACCGTGGACGCACTGGTCCTGCGGCCCGCGGGCACCGTCAGCCTCGGCGCCGACCGCGCCCCCCACGGCCGCCACCACCAGGACCTCTATGCGACGGAGTGGGTCACCACACCCCCGCGCGGCAGCGGTGCACCCGTTCACCGCACCGCGGACCTGGCCACGCTGCTGGCCGCCGTCGACGCCGGAGCTCCGGTGCCCGAAACGGTCCTGCTCGCCCGCGCGGAGCCCGTGGACGCGGCCGGACCGGCCGCGGTGGTCCGCGCGGTCGTCCACCAGGCCCTCAGCGACGTCCGGACCTGGCTCGCCGACGACCGCTTCGCCGGCTCTCGCCTGGTGTTCGCCACCCGGGGTGCGGTCAGCGCCGGGGAGGGGGAGGACGTACGCAACCCCGCGCACAGCGCACTCTGGGGCCTGGTCCGTTCGGCCCGGTCCGAACACCCCGGGTGCTTCGCCCTGCTCGACCTCGACGCCGACGACGAGCACGGCACCTCCGCAGGCGTCGCCGCGGCCCTCGCTTCGGGAGAACCGCAGTCCGCGGTCCGCGGCGACGACGTCCGCGTACCCCGGCTGGTCCGGGTCCTCAGGAACGACCCGGACCTCTCGGACGACGCGGCAGGGCCCCTCCGGGCCTTCGACCCGGACGGCACGGTCCTCATCACCGGCGGCACCGGCCTGCTCGGCTCCCACGTCGCCCGCCGCCTGGTCACCGGGCACGGCGTCCGGCACCTGCTCCTGCTCTCCCGCGGCGGCCCGGCCGCCGCCGGAGCCGACGAACTGCGGGCCGAACTCGCCGCGCTGGGAGCCGAGACCGCCATCGTCGCCTGCGACGCCGCCGACCGGGCCGCCCTGGCCGCCGTATTCGCGGACCTGCCGCCCGCGCACCCGCTGACCGCCGTGGTCCATACCGCGGGCACCCTCGACGACGGCGTCGTCACCGCACTCACCCCCGAACGGGTGGACGCCGTGCTGCGCCCCAAGGTCGACGCCGCCCTCCACCTGCACGAACTGACCCGCGACCTCGATCTGACGCACTTCGTGCTCTTCTCCTCGGCCGCAGGCACCTTCGGCGGCCCCGGACAGGCCAACTACGCCGCCGCCAACGCCTTCCTCGACGCCCTGGCCGTCCAGCGTCGGGCGGCGGGCCTGGCCGGCCAGGCCCTGGCCTGGACCCTGTGGGAGCAGGCCAGCGTCCTCACCGGACACCTGGACGAGGACGACGTACGACGCCTCGCCCGGTCCGGGATGCCGCCGCTCTCCACCGAGCGGGGACTCGCGCTCTTCGACACCGCCCTCACCGTGGACCGGGCCGCCCTGGTCCCGATGCGCCTCGACACCGCGGCCCTGCGGTCCGCGGCGGCGGAGGGCACTCTGCCGCCGCTGCTGCGCGGCCTGGTGCGCACACCGCCGCGCCGGGCGGCCACGGCCGCGCAGGCGACGGCCGACGACAACGCCCTGCGCCGGCGCCTCGCGGCCCTCGACGGCACCGGACAGACCCGGCTGCTCGTCGAACTCGTCCGCACCCACGCGGCTGCCGTCCTCGGCCATGCCTCCCCGGACACCCTCGACCCCGGACGGGCCTTCCGCGAACTGGGCTTCGACTCACTGGCCTCGGTGGAACTGCGCAACCGCCTGACCGCCGCCACCGGCCTGCGGCTTCCCGCCAGCCTGGTGTTCGACCACCCGACCCCGGCCGCGCTCGCGGACTTCCTGGGCGCCGGACTCACGGACACGGAAGCGGCCAGGGCCGTCATGCCCGCCGTACCCGCAGGGTCGGCCGACCGGATCCGGGACGCGGACGACGACCGGATCGCGATCGTCTCCGCGGCCTGCCGCCTCCCCGGCGATGTCCGCTCACCCGAGGACCTGTGGCGGATGCTGGCCGAGGGCCGCGACGGCATCTCCGGGTTCCCCACCGACCGGGGCTGGAGCCTGGACACGCTCTACGACCCCGATCCCGACCGCATCGGCACCTCCGTCACCCGCGAGGGCGGCTTCCTGCACGACGCGGCCGGGTTCGACGCGGACTTCTTCGGCATCTCGCCGCGCGAGGCGGCGGCCATGGACCCGCAGCAGCGGCTGCTCCTGGAAACCACCTGGGAACTCTTCGAGCGCGCGGCCATCGACCCGTCCACCCTGCGCGGAGCCCCGGTCGGCACGTACGTCGGCCTGATGCAGCAGGACTACGCGGCCCGGTTGCTGCCCTACATCCCCGAGGACGTCGAGGGATTCCTCGGCACCGGCAACTCGGGAAGCGTCGTCTCCGGACGCCTGGCCTACTTCTTCGGCTTGGAAGGCCCCGCGGTCACCGTGGACACCGCGTGCTCGTCCTCGCTGGTGGCCCTGCACCTCGCGGTCCGGGCGCTGCGATCCGGCGAATGCTCGCTGGCCCTGGCCGGCGGTGTCAACGTGATGTGCAGCCCCGAACTGTTCGTCGAGTTCAGCCGACAGGGCGGACTCGCTCCGGACGGCCGCTGCAAGTCCTTCGCCGCGGCGGCCGACGGTACCGCCTTCGGAGAAGGCACGGGCATGCTGCTGGTGGAGCGGTTGTCGGACGCCCGCCGCAACGGGCATCCGGTGCTGGCGGTGATCCGTGGTTCGGCGGTGAACCAGGACGGTGCGAGCAATGGTCTGACGGCGCCGAACGGTCCGTCGCAGCAGCGGGTGATCCGTGCGGCGCTGGCGGACGCGGGGCTGACGGCGTCCGAGGTGGACGTGGTGGAGGCGCACGGTACGGGGACGCGGTTGGGTGACCCGATCGAGGCGCAGGCGCTGCTGGCGACGTACGGGCAGGACCGGCCCGCGGACCGGCCGGTGTGGATCGGCTCGCTGAAGTCCAACATCGGACACGCCTCGGCTGCCGCCGGTGTGGCGGGGGTCATCAAGTCGGTGCTCGCCTTGCGGCACGGCGTGATGCCCAAGACGCTGCACGTGGACGGTCCGACGCCCGAGGTCGACTGGTCCGCGGGAGCCGGCCGGCTGCTGACGGAGGCCCGGGTGTGGGACGACACGGGCCGTCCGCGCCGGGCGGGGGTGTCCTCCTTCGGCGTCAGCGGCACCAACGCCCACGTCATCCTCGAACAGGCCCCGACCGACCCGACAGCCCCCGCAGACGGGCTCGTTGACGGGGCCGGGACCCCGGGGACCGTACCCGCCGCCGTTCCCTTGCTCCTCTCGGCGCGCACTCCGGAGGCGCTGTGCGCCCAGGCCGCGGCGCTGTCGGCCCGGATCGGAGACGGGTCGGGCGTCCGCGCCGTGGACGTGGCCTTCTCCCTGGCCACGGGCCGCAGCGCGCTGGAACACCGCGCGGTGCTGGTGGGCACGGAGGAGAACCTCGCCGAGCACCTGGCCGCGCTGTCACAGGGTGCTGCGGTGCCCGGCGGCGGGTTGGTTTCCGGTCGGGTGGCGCTGGTGTTCCCGGGGCAGGGTTCGCAGTGGGTGGGGATGGCCGCGGAGTTGCTGGCCGAATCGGCGGTGTTCGCGGGGCGGATGGCGGAGTGCGGGCGGGCGTTGGCGCCTTACGTGGACTGGTCGTTGGCGGAGGCGTTGGGCTCGGAGGCGCTGTTGGCGCGGGTGGATGTGGTGCAGCCGGTGCTGTGGGCGGTGATGGTGTCGCTGGCGGAGGTGTGGCGTTCGTTCGGTGTGGCGGTCGACGCCGTGGTGGGCCACTCGCAGGGTGAGGTTGCGGCCGCCGTGGTGGCGGGTGGCCTGAGCATCGACGACGGGGCGCGGGTGGTCGCGCTGCGTTCCCGTGCGGTGGGGGCGTTGGCGGGCCGTGGCGGCATGGCGTCGGTTCCCCTGCCGGTGGAGGCGGTGCGGGAGCGGATCGCGGGCCGGTTGTCGGTGGCGGCGGTGAACGGTCCGTCGTCGACGGTGGTGTCGGGTGACGCGCACGCGGTGACGGCACTGGTCGACGGGCTGACGGGTGAGGGGGTGCGGGCGCGTCTGATCGAGGTCGACTACGCGTCGCACTCCGCGCACGTGGAGGAGGTCCGTGAGCGGTTGCTCGCCGATCTGGCCGGCATCGTTCCCGTCTCGGGTTCGGTGGCGTTCTTCTCGACGGTGACGGGCGGCTGGCTGGACACGAAGGCTTTGGACGCGGAGTACTGGTACCGCAATCTCCGGGAGACCGTCGAGTTCGGGAAGGCCACGGCGGCGTTGCTGGGGGAGGGCTTCCGGTTCTTCGTGGAGTCCAGCCCGCACGCGGTGCTGGGTGTGGCGGTGGGGGAGTCGGTGGAGGCCGCGGGTGTGGATGCCGCGGTGCTGGGGACGCTGCGTCGCGGGGAGGGCGGCCTGGCCCAGGTGCTGCGGGCGGTGGGCCGTGCGTGGGAGCGCGGGCTGGGGGTGGACTGGTCGGGTGCGTTCCCGGGGGCGCGGCGTGTCGAGCTGCCGACCTACGCCTTCCAGCGCAGCCGCTACTGGCTCGACGTTCCGACCACGAGCTGGGACGTCGCCTCGGCGGGTCTCGCCACGACCGGGCACCCGCTGCTCGGTGCGGCGACGCAGGTCGCGGACTCCGATGAGCTGCTGCTCAGCGGCCGGATCTCGCTGCGTACCCACCCCTGGCTCGCCGACCACGCGGTGTCGGGCGTCGTCCTCTTCCCCGGCACGGCGTTTCTCGAACTCGCGCTGCGCGCCGGGGCCGAGGCGGACTGCCCGGTGGTCGAGGAACTCACCCTCGGATCGGCGCTCGTGCTCCCGGAGGAGGGAGCCGTCCACCTACAGCTCCGGGTGGCCGCACCCGACGGCGACGGTCGGCGCAGGCTCGGCGTGTTCGCCCGTACGACACGGGACGCCGACGCGCCCTGGACCGAGCACGCCACCGGCACCCTGGCACCCCGGCCCGCCGGGGACCCGGCCGGAGCCGCGGCCGGTCTGCTGAGCTGGCCGCCGTCCGGTGCCGAACCCGTGGACACCGGCGGCCTCTACGAGCGCTTCGCCGAGGCCGGCTACCACTACGGCCCCGCCTTCCGCGGCATCCGTGCCGCGTGGCTCCGCAGCGGCGAGGTGTTCGCCGAGGTGGTGCTGCCGGAGCCGCAGCACGCCGACGCCGCCGGATGCGTGCTGCACCCCGCGCTGCTGGACGCGGCCCTCCAGATCGCCGCACTGCTGCCCGACCAGGACGGCCGGGCCCGGCTGCCCTTCAGTTGGAACGGCGTGACCAGCGGGATCACCGGGGCCACCACGCTGCGCGTGCGGCTCGCCACCGACACGCCGGACACCGTGACCCTGCACGCCCACGACCTGTCCGGACGGCAGGTGCTCGGCGTGGAGGCCCTGCTGCTGCGGCCTCCGGCCGCCGGCGGGCCGCTCTCCGCGACCGCCCACGCCGACCTGCTGTACCGCCTCGACTGGACCCCGGCCACCGACCCGGCCGACAGCACCGTGCCCACCTGGGCCGCCCTCGGCAGTGCCGTCCCCGGCGCGGTGTCATGGCAGGACATCGGCGCCCTGGGGGCCGCCCTCGAAGCGGGCGCCGCCCTCCCCGAGGTGATCGTGGCGGCCATCGCCACCGCCGACCTGCCCCACCCCGCCGACCGGGTCCGGGCCACCGCACACCAGGGCCTCGCCCTCGTGCAGCAGTGGCTGGCCGACGAGCGGTTCGCTGCGGCCAGGCTGGCCCTGCTCACCAGGGACGCGGTCCGTACCGGACCGGTCGACCGTCCCGTCGATCCCGCCCAGGCCGCCCTGTGGGGCCTGGTGCGCAGCGCGCGGGCCGAGCACCCCGGGCGCTTCGTCCTCATCGACGCGGCCGGGACCGGCGAGCCGGCGGACGCCCTGCCTGCGGCGCTCGCCGCCGGGGAACCCGAGCTGGCGCTGCGGACCGGCCCGCCGCTGCTGCCGCGGCTGGTCCGCGGCGGCCGGCCGGACGGCACGCTGTCCCTGCCGGACGGCGCCGCCTGGCGGCTCACCACCGACGGCCGGGGCTCCCTCGAGGACATCGCGGCGGAGCCCGCTCCGGCGGCCCTCGCCCCGCTGGGCAAGGGTGAGGTACGGATCGCGGTGCGCGCCGCCGGGCTGAACTTCCACGACGTCATCGCCGCGCTCGGCCTGGACCCCGACCCCGAACAGCAGGGCCTGGGCAGCGAGGGCGCCGGAACCGTCATCGAGGTGGGCCCGGGTGTGGACGACCTGGCACCCGGGGACCGGGTGATGGGGATCTTCGGGGGCGCGTTCGGCCCGACCGCCGTCGCCGACCGCCGCACCGTCGCCCGGATACCGGCGGGCTGGTCCTTCGCCCGTGCCGCATCCGTGCCGGTGGTGTTCCTCACCGCCTACTACGGTCTGTTCGATCTCGGCGGACTGCGGCGCGGGGAATCGGTACTGGTCCACGCCGCGGCCGGTGGGGTCGGCATGGCGGCGGTGCAACTCGCCCGGCACGCCGGTGCGCGGGTGTTCGCGACCGCCTCCCCCGCCAAGTGGGACGTCCTGCGGGCCGGCGGGCTGGACGCCGCGCACATCGCCTCGACCCGTACCACCGACTTCGCCGAGACGTTCCTGACGGCCACCGGCGGGCGGGGCGTCGACGTCGTACTCGACAGCCTGGCACGGGAGTTCGTCGACGCCGGTCTGCGGCTGCTGCCGAACGGCGGCCGGTTCGTGGAGATGGGCAAGACCGACGTCCGCGACCCCGAGACGGTCGCCCGGCAGCATCCCGGGGTGCGGTACCGGGCGTTCGACCTGATGGAGGCCGGTCCCGAGCGCATCGGCGAGATGCTCGCCGACGTCCTGGACCTGTTCCAGCAGGGAGTGCTGCGTCCTCTGCCCGTCACCGGCTGGGACGTCCGGCAGGCCCCGGCCGCCCTGCGCTCGCTCAGCCAGGCCCGGGGCGTCGGCAAGAACGTCCTGCTGCTGCCCGCTCCGCCGGACCCCGAGGGGACTGTCCTGGTCACCGGGGCCACCGGCACCCTGGGACGGCTCCTGGCCCGGCATCTGGTCGTCGCGCACGGCGCCCGGCACCTGCTGCTGGCGGGCCGCCGGGGCGGATCCGCCGACGGCATGCCGGAGCTGGTACGGGAACTGACCGGGCTCGGGGCGTCGGTGACCGTCGCAGCCTGCGACGTCGCCGACCGCGCCGCGCTCGCCGCCCTGCTCGGGTCGGTGCCCGCCGCGCACCCACTCACCGCCGTCGTCCACGCGGCCGGTGTCCTGGACGACGCCACGATCGCGGGGCTGACTCCGGACCGGCTCGACCGCGTCCTGCGGCCCAAGGCGGACGCGGCGCTGGCCCTGCACGAACTCACCCGGGACCTCGACCTCGCGGCGCTGGTCCTGTTCTCCTCGGGCGCCGCCCAGTTCGGCGCGGCCGGGCAGGCGAACTACGCCGCCGCCAACGCGGTCCTCGACGCCCTCGCGGCCGAACGCCGGGCCGAGGGGCTGCCAGGCCTGTCCATCGGCTGGGGCCTGTGGGAGGAGCGCAGCGAGATGACCGCCGCGGTCACCGCGGGCCCGGGCGCCAGGGCGGGCGCGCTGACCTCGGCGGAGGGCCTCGCCCTGTTCGACGCGGCACTGGACTCCCCGTACGCCTACCGGCTCGCGGCCAGGATCGCCCCGTCCGTGCTGCGGGCGGACGACCGACTGCCCGCCGTGCTCCGCGGCCTGGTCCGCCCCGCCCGTACCGGTTCCGCCTCCGCCACGGCGCCGGCCCGCTCGATGGCGCGGCAGCTCGCCGAGCTGCCCGAGGCCGAGCTGTACCGGACCCTGCTCGACCTGGTGCGCGGCAACGCCGCGGCGGTGCTCGGCCACAGTTCGCCGAACCTGATCCGCCCGGCCCGCCCGTTCAAGGACGTCGGCTTCGACTCCCTCACCGGGGTCGAACTGCGCAACCGGCTGGTGTCCTCGACCGGGCTGCGGCTGCCGGCCGCGCTCGTCTTCGACCACCCCACCCCGGAGGCACTGGCACGCCACCTCGCCGAGCGGGCCACCGCCGCCCGCCCGACGGGCGACGCGGCGGTCCGGGCCGGGCTCGACACCCTGGAGGCCCTGCTCGACGCCCTGCCGCCGGACGGCGTCAGCGACGAACTCGCCGCCCGGATAAGGGAAGTGCTGTCCCGCCCGCTGCCCGGCGGGACACCGGCCACCACCGCCCGCCCCACGGGCGACGTGGACGACCTGGCCCCCGACCTGATCGAGGCGGCCAGCGACGACGAGGTGTTCGACTACATCGACCGGCAGTTGGGATCCGCATGACCAGGGCACCGATCCACGCCGTCCGCGCACCCCGCGCAGCCCGAGACGAAAGCAGCGGTGTCCAGTGAGCGACCAGAGGATGCGCGACTACCTCAACCGGGTGACCATCGACCTGCGGGACACCCGGCAGCGGCTCCGGGAGGCCGAGGCCCGCACGAGCGAGCCGATCGCGATCGTGGCGATGAGCTGCCGCTTCCCCGGCGGCGTCCGCACCCCCGAGGACCTGTGGGAACTGCTCGCCGAAGGCCGCGACACCATCGCGCCGGTCCCCGGCGACCGGGGCTGGGAGACCGCCTGGCCGTCCGGCGGCACGGTCCCCGGGCGAGGGGCGTTCCTGGACGGCGCGGCGGACTTCGACCCGGAGTTCTTCGGCATCTCGCCCCGTGAGGCGGTCGCGATGGACCCGCAGCAGCGGCTGCTACTGATGGCGTCCTGGGAGGCCGTCGAGCAGGCCGGCATCGACCCGCTCACCCTGCGGGGCAGCCGTACCGGGGTGTATGCCGCGGCCATCGACCAGGGGTACGCGACGCTGGGCTCCGGCGCGGCCGAAGCCGTCCAGGGGTTCCTGATGACGGGGAACTCGATGAGCGTGATGTCCGGGCGGGTGTCCTACGCGCTCGGTCTCGAAGGCCCGGCCGTCACCGTGGACACCGCCTGTTCGGCCTCGCTGGTGGCGCTGCACCTCGCGGCGCGGGCCCTGCGGGCCGGTGAGTGCTCGCTCGCGCTCGCCGGCGGGGCCAGCGTGATGGCGCTGCCGGCGGTGTTCGTCGAGTTCAGCCGGCAGGGCGCGATGTCCCCCGACGGCCGCTGCAAGCCGTTCGCGGCGGCCGCGGACGGCACCGGCTGGGGCGAGGGCGTGGGGATGCTGCTGCTGGAGCGGCTGTCGGACGCGCGCCGCAACGGCCGTACGGTGCTGGCCGTGCTGCGCGGCTCGGCCGTCAACCAGGACGGCGCCAGCAACGGCCTGACCGCCCCCAACGGCCCCTCCCAGCAGCGGGTCATCCGGGCGGCCCTCGCCGACGCCGGACTGACCGCTTCCGAGGTCGACGCGGTGGAGGCGCACGGCACCGGGACCACCCTCGGCGACCCGATCGAGGCCGACGCGCTGCTGGCCACCTACGGCCAGGACCGGCCCGCCGGGCGTCCGCTGTGGCTGGGGTCGCTGAAGTCGAACATCGGGCACACCCAGGCCGCCGCCGGGGTCGCCGGGGTCATCAAGACGGTGCTCGCGCTGCGGCACGGCGTCCTGCCCCGCACCCTGCACGTGGACGCGCCCACCCCGCACGCCGACTGGTCCTCGGGCGCCGTCGAACTCCTCACCGAGGCCCGCGACTGGCCCGCCGTCGACCGGCCGCGCCGGGCCGGGGTGTCCTCGTTCGGCATGAGCGGCACCAATGCGCACGTCGTCCTCGAACAGGCACCGGAGCCGGAACAGGCCGACGGACCGGAAGCAGCGACCGACGGCCCGGACACCGCAGCCGGGGCGGGCGCGCCCGGGGCCGTGCTGCCCTGGGTGCTGTCCGGCCGCACCGCGTCCGCGCTCGGGGACCAGGCGGCCCGGCTGCGCGCCCGGCTCGCCACGGACGCGCCCGCACGGGCGGCCGACATCGGGTTCTCGCTGGCGACCACCCGGTCCGCTTTCGAACACCGGGCCGTGGTGATCGGCGACGGGCGCCCCGCACTGCTGGACGGCCTCGCCGCCCTGTCCGGGCCGGGCACGGACCTCTCCACCGCCCCGGCCACGCCCGCCGACGTCGTCGCGGGCACCGGCCGGGTCGTCGAGGGCCGGACGGCACTGGTGTTCCCCGGCCAGGGCTCCCAGTGGGCCGGCATGGCGCGGGACCTGCTCGCCACCAGCCCCGTGTTCCGGGACCGCCTCGCCGCCTGCGACGCCGCCCTCCGCGCCCATGTCGACTGGCGGCTCCCCGCCGTCCTGGAGGGCGCGCCCGGGGCACCCTCCCTGGAACGGGTGGACGTGGTGCAGCCGGTGCTGTGGGCGGTGATGGTGTCACTGGCCGCGCACTGGGAGTCCTGGGGCGTCCGGCCCGACGCCGTGGTCGGGCACAGCCAGGGCGAGATCGCCGCCGCCGTGGTGGCGGGAGCGCTGAGCCTGGAGGACGGGGCGAAGGTCGTCGCCCTGCGCAGCCGGGCCATCCGGGCGCTGGCCGGACTCGGCGGCATGGTCGCGGTGTCCCTGCCCGAGGACCGGGTCCGCGCCGAGATCGCCCCCTGGGCCGAGAAGCTGTCGGTGGCCGCCGTCAACGGGCCCGCCGCCGTGGTGGTCTCCGGCGAGACCCAGGCCCTGGCCGAACTGCTCGCCCACTGCGCCGCACAGGGCGTACGGGCCCGGTCCGTACCCGTGGACTACGCCTCGCACTCGGCCCAGGTCGAAGGGATCAGGTCCGAGGTGCTGGCCGCGCTGGCCGGCGTACGCCCGCTCCCGGCCCGGATTCCGCTGTTCTCCACCGTCACCGGCGACCGGCTCGACACCACGGTCATGGACGCCGACTACTGGTACCGCAACCTCCGCGGGACCGTCCGCTTCGATGCCGCCGTCCGCTCCCTGATCGAACAGGGCCACGAGGTCTTCGTCGAGGTGTCGCCGCACCCGGTGCTGACCATGGCCCTCCAGGACACCGCCGAGGCCACCGGCGCCGAGGAGCCGCCCGTGGTCGTCGGCACCCTGCGCCGCGACGACGGCGGACTGCGCCGGGCCCTGCGCTCGGCCGCCGAACTGTGGGTGGCCGGCGCGGCCGTCGACTGGTCCGCGGTGTACGCCGGCACCGGCGCCCGCCCGACCGCTCTGCCCGGATACCCCTTCCAGCTGCGGCGCTACTGGCTGGAGCCGGAGGCGGCGCCCGGCACCGGACCGGCCGCCGCCGACCCGCACGACACGGCCTTCTGGCACATGGTCGACCACGACGCCCCGGCCGAGATCGCCGCCCACCTCGCCGTCGACGAGGACGCCCTCGCCCCTGTCCTGCCCGCCCTGCGAGGCTGGCGCAAACAGCGGCGCGACGAGAGCGTCATCGACTCCTGGCGCTACCGCATCGGCTGGCAGCCGCTGCCCGACCCGCCGGCCGCCACCCCCGCCGCCGGCACCTGGCTCGTCGTCCTGCCCGCCGGACACGACGACGACGCACGGGTACGCGGCCCGCTGCTCGCCCTCACCGAAGCGGGCGCCACCGTCGTCACGGCCGAACCCACCGCCGACGCCGTCCGCCGCACGGACCTCGCGGACACGCTCGCCACCGCCCTCGGCGACCGCGTCCCGACGGGCGTGCTGTCGCTGCTGGCCGCCGACGACCGGCCCCACCCCGACCACCCGGCCCTGCCCACCGGGACGGCACTCACCGTCGCCCTGGTGCAGGCCCTGGGCGACCTCGCCCTCACCGCACCCCTGTGGTGCGCCACCGCCGGGGCCGTGTCCACGGGCCAGGACGACCCGGTCACCCACCCCCGCCAGGCACTGGTCTGGGGCACCGGACTGGTGGCCGCGCTGGAACTGTCCGCCCGCTGGGGCGGACTCATCGACCTGCCGCCGAACCTCGACGCCCGCGCCAGGACCCGCCTCGCCGCCGTCCTGACGGCCCCCGGCACCGGCCCGGACGGCCTCGGTCGCGAGGACCAGCTGGCCCTGCGCCCCACCGGCCTGCTGGCCCGCCGCCTCCGGCGCGCCCCCCGGAACGACAGCCGTACGAAGCACTGGAGGCCCCGCGGCACCGTCCTGCTGACCGGCGGCACCGGAGCCGTCGGCCCGTACCTCGTCCGCTGGCTGGCCCGCAGCGGCGCCACCCACCTCGTCCTGCCCGGCCGCCGCGGCCCCCAGGCACCCGGCGCGGCCGAACTCGCCGCGGAACTGGCCGCCCTCGGCGTACGACTGACCCTGCCCGTCTGCGACCTGGCGGACCGTCAGGCCGTGGCGGAACTGCTCACCGGCCTGGACACGGCGGGCGACCCGGTCACCGCGGTCGTCCACGCGGCCGCGTTCGTCGCGCTCGCCCCCCTGGACGGCACACCGATGTCCGCGTTCGAACAGATCGTCGCCGCCAAGGCCGCCGGCGCCGAACACCTCGACGCCCTGCTCGACCGCGAACTCGACGCCTTCGTCCTGTTCTCCTCGATCGCCGGAGTCTGGGGCAGCGGCGACCACGGCGCCTACGCCGCAGCCAACGCCTACCTCGACGCCCTGGCCCAGCACCGCCGGGCCCGCGGCCTCACCGCCACCACCGTCGACTGGGGCATCTGGCAGGCCGAGAACCCCTTCCAGGACCGCATCGCCGGAGCGGACGCCGATCTGTTCAACCTGGAGCAGCACGGCCTGCCCCGGATCGCCCCCGACCTCGCGGTCCACGCCCTGCAACAGGCGCTCGACGACGACGAGACCGTACTCGCCGTCGCCGACGTCGACTGGGAGCAGTTCGCCGCCGTCTTCACCTCCACCCGCCGCAGCCCGCTGCTCACCGGCATCCCCGAAGCCCGCCGCGCCCTGGAAGCCGCGACCGGCGACACGGAGGCACCCGCCGCCGCACTGCTGCGCCAACGGCTCGCCGCCCTCGCCGGATCCGAACAGCACCGTCTGCTGCTCGACCTGGTCCGCACCCACGCGGCAGCCGTCCTCGGCCATCCCTCGGTGGACGCGATCCGGCCCGGCATGGCGTTCCAGGACATGGGCTTCGCCTCCCTCACCGCAGTCGAACTCCGCAACCGGCTCAACACCGCCACCGGCCTGCGGCTGCCGTCCACGCTGATCTTCGACCACCCGTCGTCCACCGTGCTCGCCCGGGAGATCCGCGCCGAACTGCTCGGCCGGCAGGCCACCGACCCGGACCCCGCCGCCCCGGACGCCGCCGCGCACCTGCCCGCGCCCGACGACGAGCCGATCGCGATCGTGTCCATGGCCTGCCGCTTCCCCGGCGGCATCGGCACCCCCGAAGACCTGTGGCGCCTGCTCGCCGACGGCGGCGACGCCGTCTCGGAGTTCCCCACCGACCGCGGCTGGGACATCGACGTCCTCTACGACCCCGACCCCGACCGCCCCGGCACCTCGACCACCCGGCACGGCGGCTTCCTGCACGACGCCGCCGACTTCGACGCGGAGTTCTTCGGCATCTCGCCGCGCGAGGCCCTGGCCATGGACCCCCAGCAGCGGCTGCTCCTGGAAACCACCTGGGAGGCGATCGAACGCGCCGCCATCGACCCGGCCGCCCTGCGCGGCAGCCGCACCGGAGTGTTCACCGGCGTCAACTACGCCGACTACGCGGCCGTCGTCGCCCAGTCGGAGGAAGGAGACGGCCACCTGCTCACCGGCAGCGCACCCAGCGTCGTATCCGGCCGGGTCGCCTACACCCTGGGCCTCGAAGGCCCCGCCGTGACCATCGACACGGCCTGCTCCTCCTCACTCGTCGCCATGCACTACGCCGGCCGGGCCCTGCGCGGCGGCGACTGCTCCCTCGCCCTGGTCGGCGGCGTCGCCCTGATGGCGACCCCCGGCGCCCTGATCAGCTTCTCCCGGCAACGGGGACTCGCCGAGGACGGCCGCTGCAAGGCCTTCTCGGACGACGCGGACGGCATGGGCATGGGCGAAGGCGTCGGCGTCCTGCTGCTGGAGCGGCTGTCGGACGCCCGCCGCAACGGACATCCGGTACTGGCGCTGGTACGCGGCTCCGCCGTCAACCAGGACGGCGCCAGCAACGGACTCTCCGCCCCCAACGGTCCGTCGCAGCAGCGGGTGATCCGGGCGGCGCTCGCGGACGCGGGTCTGACGCCGTCCGAGGTGGACGTGGTGGAGGCGCACGGCACCGGCACCACCCTCGGCGACCCCATCGAGGCGCAGGCCCTGCTGGCCACCTACGGCCAGGACCGGCCCGCCGGACGGCCCCTGCTGGTCGGCTCCCTCAAGTCCAACCTCGGCCACGCCCAGGCGGCATCGGGTGTGGCGGGGGTCATCAAGACGGTGCTGTCCATGCAGCACGGGCAGGTGCCCCGCACCCTGCACGTCAGCAGGCCCTCCGGCCACGTCGACTGGACGCGTGGAGCGCTGGCCCTCGCGACCGAGCAGCAGCCCTGGCCGTCCCACGGCCGCCCCTTCCGGGCCGGAGTGTCCTCCTTCGGCCTGAGCGGCACCAACGTCCACACCATCCTCGAACACGCCCCCCTGGAGGACGACGGTCCGCCGGCCGAGCGCACCCCCCTGCCGGCGGTGCCCTGGCTGCTGTCGGCGAAGAGCCCGCAGGCACTGCGCCTCCAGGCCGACCGGCTGCGCCGCCACCTGGACGGCAACCCCGGGGTCGACCCGCGCGACATCGGATCCGCCCTGCACACGCGCACCGCCTTCGAGTACCGAAAGGCACTGGTCGGGGACCGGGACCAACTCCACACCCTGCTGGGCCGGATGGCCGACGAGGACTCGGGAGCGTGGGACGGCGGTCGCCCGGTCGACGGTCGTTCGGTGTTGGTGTTCCCGGGTCAGGGTTCGCAGTGGGTGGGGATGGCCGCGGAGTTGCTGGCCGGGTCGGCTGTGTTCGCGGGGCGGATGGCGGAGTGCGAGCGGGCGCTGGCGCCTTACGTGGATTGGTCGTTGGCGGAGGCGTTGGGTTCGGAGGCGCTGTTGGCGCGGGTGGATGTGGTGCAGCCGGTGCTGTGGGCGGTGATGGTGTCGCTGGCGGAGGTGTGGCGTTCGTTCGGGGTCGTCCCGGACGCGGTGGTGGGCCACTC
>NZ_JBEXWT010000103.1:0-30162 GCF_040629945.1 Kitasatospora sp. NPDC005856
CCACCGCGGCCCCGTCGGGCGCGGCCGCCGGCGGGGGGGCGGGCGGCCCGGGCGCCGCCGGCGCGGCGGGCGGCGGGGCCGGCGGGGCCGGTGTCCCGGCGGCCGCCAGCAGTGTGAAGGTCGGCCAGAGCGCCACCGTGGACTTCGCCGACAAGACCGCAAAGGTCGCCACCAAGCTGGAGATCACCGTCACCGGTGTCGAGGTCGGCTCGCTCCAGGAGCTCACCGCCGCCAAGGTCAACACCGTCGGTCTGGACAACCGCACCCCGATGTACGTCAGCTACACCATCAAGAACCTCGGGGACGCCAGCCTCTCCTTCACCGCCCCGGACTCGAAGTTCGTCGTCTTCGACACCACGGGCAAGAAGGGCATCAACGTCATCAGCGCCGCCAACCCGCTGCCCAAGTGCACCGGCGCGAAGTTCCAGGGCGTCGCCAAGGGCGCCGAGGCCAAGGGCTGCACCATCATCGCCACCACCGGGAACGCCCCGGCCGCGGTCGGCTACACCGACCTGGTGGACCCGCTGAAGCTCCAGGCCTCCTGGACCAAGTGACGCGTCGTCGGCACCGATCGACGCGAACGGTCCCCGCCACCCGGACAGGTGGCGGGGGCCGTTCGGCTCGGCCGGCTCAGCAGGCTCAGTGGTCCTCGTCCTCGTCGTCGCCCTCGATGGCGGCCTGGCGGCCGCTGGAGAGCGCCTCGAAGGCGAGGAACTCGGCCTCGGCCGCGTCCCGGCCCTTCTGCTTCTCGCGGCGGCGGTCGACCGCCGGGCGCTGGGTCTCCATGCGGTGGTCCTCACCGCGGCGGCCGAGCATCTCGGCGCCGGCGGCCATGGTCGGCTCCCAGTCGAAGACGACGGCGTTCTCGTCCGGGCCGATGATGACGGTGTCGCCCTCGTGCGCCCCGACCTTCCACAGCTTCTCCTCGACACCGAGGCGGGCCAGCCGGTCGGCGAGGTAGCCGACGGCCTCGTCGTTGGAGAAGTCGGTCTGGCGGACCCAGCGCTCCGGCTTGACGCCGCGGATGCGGTAGGCGCCGTCCTCCTCGGTGATGGTGAAGCCCGCGTCGTCGACGGCCTTGGGCCGCAGCACGATCCGGGTGGACTCCTCGACCGGCTTGGCGGCGCGCGCCTCGGCGACGATCCCGGCCATCGCGAAGCTCAGCTCGCGCAGGCCCTTGCGGGAGGCGGCGGAGACCTCGAACACCCGGTAGCCGCGCTCCTCCAGGGAGGCGCGGGTCAGGTCGGCGATGTCCTGGCCGTCCGGGACGTCCACCTTGTTGAGCGCGACCAGGCGCGGACGGTCCTCCAGACCGCCGTACTCGGCGAGCTCCGCCTCGATGGTCTCCAGGTCGGTCAGCGGGTCGCGGCCGGGCTCCAGGGTGGCGCAGTCCAGCACGTGCACCAGCACCGAACAGCGCTCCACGTGGCGCAGGAACTCCAGGCCCAGGCCGCGGCCCTGGCTGGCGCCCGGGATCAGGCCGGGCACGTCGGCGATGGTGTAGACGGTGTCGCCCGCGGTGACCACGCCGAGGTTGGGGATCAGGGTGGTGAACGGGTAGTCCGCGATCTTCGGCTTGGCGGCGGAGAGCACCGAGATCAGCGAGGACTTGCCGGCGCTGGGGTAGCCCACCAGGGCCACGTCGGCGACGGACTTGAGCTCCATGACGATGTCACCGGCCTCGCCGGGCTCGCCGAGCAGCGCGAAGCCGGGCGCCTTGCGGCGGGCCGAGGCCAGCGCGGCGTTGCCGAGGCCACCGCGGCCGCCCTGGGCGGCGACGAAGCTGGTGCCGTGCCCGACCAGGTCGGCCAGCACGTTGCCCTTGCGGTCCAGCACCACGGTGCCGTCCGGCACCAGCAGGACGAGGTCGCCGCCGTCCGCGCCGGTGCGGTGGCCGCCCGCGCCCGGCTTGCCGTTGGTGGCCTTGCGCTTGGGCGAGTGGTGGTACTCGAGCAGGGTGGTGACCTGCGAGTCCACGGTGAGGATGACGCTGCCGCCCTCACCGCCGTTGCCGCCGTCCGGGCCGCCGAGCGGCTTGAACTTCTCGCGGTGCACGGAGGCGCAGCCGTGGCCCCCGTTACCCGCGGCGACATGAAGTTCGACGCGGTCCACGAAGGTGGTCATGGGGTGTGCCTCCAGTGCGCGAGAGTCTGCTTGCTACCTGCGTAAAGCGTGAAGGGTGGACCGGAGAATTCCGGCCCACCCTTCACTGTGAGTCTTTCCGGGACCGAGAGGTCCGGTCAGACTCGGGAGTCCGCGGGGACTCAGGCCTCGACGGCCACGATGTTGACGACCTTGCGGCCGCGACGGTTGCCGAACTGCACCGCACCGGCGGTCAGCGCGAACAGGGTGTCGTCGCCACCGCGACCGACACCGGCACCCGGGTGGAAGTGGGTGCCGCGCTGGCGGACGAGGATCTCGCCGGCCGAGACGACCTGGCCACCGAAGCGCTTCACGCCGAGGCGCTGGGCGTTCGAGTCACGGCCGTTACGAGTAGAGCTTGCGCCCTTCTTGTGTGCCATTTTTCGCTATCCCCTTACTTGCTGACCGAGTCGATGCTCGTGATGCGCACCGCGGTGTGCTGCTGACGGTGACCCTGACGACGGCGGTAGCCGGTCTTGTTCTTGTAACGCAGGATGACGATCTTGTCACCCTTGGTCTGGTCGACCACCTCGGCGTGAGCCTTCACGCCGGCCAGGACCCACGGGTCGGAGGTGACAGCGTCACCGTCGACGACGAGGAGGGTCGAGAGCTCGACCGAGTCACCCGGCTTGGCCTCGATACGGTCGATCTCCAGCACGTCGCCCACGGCGACCTTGTGCTGGCGGCCGCCTGCGCGAACGATCGCGTACATGCGGTACCTGCTTTCCTTGCTCGGTCGGAACCCCCGACGCCAGCCACCTGGGTACGGACACAGGAGCCTCTCCCCGTGCCCCCCGCGCGGACGCGGAGACCTCGGGAAGGTGATGTGCTCGGGAGCATGGCGTAGACACGCCGATGGTCAAGAATACGGACCGGCCGCCCGGGGGGCAAACCGGCCCGTACGGCCCGGGGCGGGATCGCTCCCGCCCCGGGCGTGGGCATCACTCGGCCGCCGTATCACCCTCGGCGGCCGCAGCCTTCTTGGCCGCCGCGCTCGTCCGCTTGGTGGCGGTCTTGCGGGCGGTGGTCTTCTTCGCCGCCGTGGTGGTCTTCTTGGCGGCGGTCTTCTTCGCGGCGGTCTTGCGGGCGGCCCGCTTCTTCGGCGCCGGCGCCTCCTCGGCCGGGGCTTCCTCGGCCGGAGCCTCGGCGGCGGCCTCGGGGGCCTCCACGGCCTCGGCGACGACCGCGGCCTCCGCGACCACGACCGGCTCGCCCGGCGCCTCGGCGACGGCCTCGGCAGCGGCTGCCGCGACCGCCGGGGCGGCGGCCTCCAGGGCCGCCTCCAGCGCCGCCTCGGCCTTCGCCTGGAGCACCACGATCTCGGCGATGTCCGGGGAACCCGCCGGAGCGGTCGCCTTGCGCACCGCGCGGCGACGCGGACGGCCCGCCGGAGCGGCGGCCGGGGCCTCGACCACGGGAGCCTCGACGACCGGGGCCGCCACGGCCTGCGCGGCCTCCTCGGCCGGAGCCTCGACGCCCGGGACCTCCAGGGCCAGCTGGCCCTCGATCTCCTCGCGCACCGGCTCGGCCGACTCGACGACGGCCTCCACCGTCAGCGGCTCGGTCACGACGGCCACCGCGGCCTCGACGGCCTGCGGCTCCTCGTGGCCCGCGCCGCCCTTGCCCCGGCGACGGCGCTTGCCGCCGCCCGCGCCGGCCTCGCCCGCCGCCACGGGGGCGTGGACGTGGGCGCTCGGCTGCTCCATGTGGACGATCACGCCGCGGCCGTTGCAGTGCACGCACGGCTCGGAGAAGGACTCCAGCAGGCCCTGGCCGACCCGCTTGCGGGTCATCTGGACCAGGCCCAGCGAGGTGACCTCGGCCACCTGGTGCTTGGTCCGGTCCCGGCCCAGGCACTCCAGCAGGCGGCGCAGCACCAGGTCGCGGTTGGACTCCAGCACCATGTCGATGAAGTCGATCACGATGATGCCGCCGAGGTCGCGCAGCCGCAGCTGGCGCACGATCTCCTCGGCCGCCTCGATGTTGTTCCGGGTGACCGTCTCCTCCAGGTTGCCGCCCTGGCCGACGAACTTCCCGGT
Organism: Kitasatospora sp. NPDC005856; assembly: GCF_040629945.1. Lineage (NCBI taxonomy): Bacteria > Bacillati > Actinomycetota > Actinomycetes > Kitasatosporales > Streptomycetaceae > Kitasatospora > Kitasatospora sp. NPDC005856. The sequence goes on from NZ_JBEXWT010000103.1 coordinate 4,182, forward strand.
GTTGACGTCGATGACGACCATCGCCTCGGTGCGGTCGATCACCAGCGAACCGCCGCTGGGCAGCCAGACCTTGCGGTCCAGCGCCTTCATCAGCTGCTCGTCGATCCGGTAGGTGGCGAAGACGTCCACCTCGGAGGTCCACCGCTGGAGCCGCTCGGCGAGGTCCGGGGCCACGTTGGAGACGTACTCGTGGATGGTCTTCCACGCCTCGTCGCCGGAGACGATGACCTTGGTGAAGTCCTCGTTGAAGATGTCGCGGACGACCCGGACGGTCATGTCCGGCTCGCCGTACAGCAGCGCCGGGGCGTTGCCGGTGGCGGCCTTCTTCTGGATGTCCTCCCACTGCTGCTGGAGGCGCTGGACGTCGCGGGTCAGCTCCTCCTCGGAGGCGCCCTCGGCGGCGGTGCGCACGATGACGCCCGCGTCGTCCGGGACGATCTTCTTGAGGATCTGCTTCAGCCGGGCGCGCTCGTTCTCCGGGAGCTTGCGCGAGATGCCGGTCATCGAGCCCTCGGGCACGTAGACCAGGTAGCGGCCGGGCAGCGAGATCTGGCTGGTCAGGCGGGCGCCCTTGTGGCCGATCGGGTCCTTGGAGACCTGAACCAGCACGGACTGGCCGGACTTCAGCACCGACTCGATCCGGCGCGGGCCGCCGTGGCCGCCCAGCGCACCGAAGTTGACCTCGCCGGCGTACAGCACCGCGTTGCGGCCCTTGCCGATGTCGACGAAGGCGGCCTCCATCGACGGCAGCACGTTCTGGACCTTGCCCAGGTAGACGTTGCCGACGTACGAGGTGGCCTGCTCCTTGTTGACGTAGTGCTCGACGAGCACGCCGTCCTCGAGGACGCCGATCTGGGTCCGCTGGCCGCTCTGGCGCACCACCATGACGCGCTCGACCGACTCGCGGCGGGCCAGGAACTCGGCCTCGGTGATGATCGGCACCCGGCGGCGGCCCAGCTCGCGGCCCTCGCGGCGGCGCTGCTTCTTGGCCTCCAGACGGGTCGAGCCCTTGATGGACTGCACCTCGTCGGGGTCGAAGGACGGCTCGGTGGAGCGGCGGCGCGGCTCGCGCACCTTCACCACCGTGCGGACGCCGTCCTCGGTGGTCTCGGCGGTCTCGACGGCGCCGGCCTCACCGCTGCGGCGACGGCGGCGACGGCGGCGACGCGACGAGGACAGGCCGGCGGCCAGGTCGTCGTCCTCCTCGCCCTCGTCCTCGGCGACGGCCTCGGCCGGCTCCTCGGCGACGGGCTGCTCGGTCTCGACGGCCTCGGCGGCCTCGAACTCCTCGGCCTCGCCACGGCGACGGCGGCGGCCACCCCGGCGGCGACGGCGCGACGGACGGCCGTCCTCCTCCCACTCGCCCTCGGTCTCCGGACCGGCGGCGGGGGCCTCGACGGCGGGCGCCTCGGCGGCCGGGGCCTCGACGACCGGCGCCGGGGCCGGAGCCTTCACCGGCGCCTTCGCCGGAGCCTGGGCGGCCGGCTTGCGGCGGCTCGGCTCGACCCGGGTGCGGACCCGGCGACGACGGCCGACACCGCTGTACTCGAACTCGTCCTCCTCCTCGCGCTCGGCCGCGGCCGGGGCCTCGGCCTGCGCCGGGGCGACGGCGGGCTGCTGCGGCGCGGCCGCAGCGGACGCGGCCGGAGCGGACGGCGCGACGAAGGGAGCCGGCTCCTGGAAGACCGGCGCCTGGAAGACCGCGGTGGCCGGGCGGACGGCGCGGCGGCGCACCCGGTGGTGCGGCTCGGCCTCGGCGGCCGGGGCGGCAGCGGCGGGCTGGGCCGTCGGCTCGGCGGCGGCCTTGGCGGCGGGGGCCTCGACGGCCTCCTCCTCGGCCTCCTCGTCGACCGCGGGCTCCTCGGCCTGCGGCTCCTGAACCGGGGCCTCGACGACCGGCGCGGCCTCGACCACGCGACGGCGACGGGGGCGGCGGGCCGGAGCGGCCGGGGCCTCCTCGGCCACCGGCTCGGCCACGGGGGCCTCGACGACCGGCGCCTCGACGACGGGCGCCTCGGCCTCGGTCGCGGGAGCACCGGCGGGCGCCTCGGCGCGCTTGCGGGTCCGGCGGGCCCGGGCGGGCTTCTCGACGACCTCGGCCGTCTCGGCCGTCTCGGGCTTGTCCGCCTTCTCGGGCTTGTCCGCCTTCTCGGTCTTGGCGGCCTTCACGGCCTTGGGGGCCTTGACGGCCTTCGCGGCCTTCACGGCGGTCTCGGCCGCCGGGGCCTGCTCGGTCTCCGGCGCGGTCACCACGATCGCGGTGGCCTCCGGCGCCCCGGCCGGCGCCTCGGCGCGCTTGCGGGTCCGGCGGGCCCGGACGGGCTTCTCGGCGACCGGCTCGGCCGCCGGCTCCACGGCCGGAGCCGGGGTGGCCGCGGCCACCGGACCCTCGGCCGGCAGCACCGTCTCGGCCGCCTCGGCGGCCGCACCCTGCGGGGTGCCCGCCGGGCGGGACACCGCGCGGCGACGACGGCGCGGAGGCGCGGCGGACGCGCCCTCGCCACCGGTCGCGGCGGTTTCGTTCTGTTCCGTGGCCGCAGTCTGCTGCGGATCGGTGTTATCGAGCATGCGGGTGGATCTCCCGTCAGGCCCCCGGGCTCCGCATCCGGGCACGGCACGGCTCCGCTGGGCGGCCGGCATCGCGACGATGCCTGGACCGGACCCTTTGACGGTGCCGCCGCGCGGACGCGAGGCCGCACAGGGGCTCGTAGTCTCGCTCGGCGCCCCACGCTCGGCGGGGTGTCGAAAGTCTTCTGGTCTGACCAGTCTTCTGAGGTTTTCCCAAGCTGCGCCGTCCCCCAACCCCGGGTGGCTCCCGGACGGGGTCCCGGACCGGCCGACCTTCCTGGTCGGCAGGCCCCGGGTGGCAGGCCTGCGCTGCGACGACGCTCGCTCCCCTGGGGAGCCGCGGGAACCCTGGAGGACCGTCGGGCCCAGTGAGGCACTGGGCCCGGCCTCCCCCCGCTAGGCGGACGCGGTAGCGTGCGGCTCTGCGGCCGGCTCCGAGCCGACCGGGGCCGCCGCGCGGTCGAGCGCCAGCGGGTCGGTCACCGTGCCGGCCTCCTCGTCGAGCGGCCCCTGCGCCAGCCTGGTCACCTCTGCGGGGACCGGCGGCGCCAGGTCGGCCGTCGCACGGAGACCGGACAATACGTCGTCGGGTCGTACGGCGGGTGTGGCGTGTCGTACTACCAGGCGCAGTATCGCACAGGGTCGGCCGGTCCGAACATCGCGGTCCGTTCCGGCCCCGGCGGCCGCACCGGCCTCGACCTGGGCCGGGACGGCTTCCAGCGCCGCCACCGCGCCCCGCGCGTCGAAGACCCGCAGGCCGTTCTTGGTGCGGCGCTCGACCTCGACCCGCTCGGCGGCGAGGAAACGCGCGACCGCCTCGGCGGCCACCTCCGGCTCCACGCCGTCCAGTCGGACCAGCCACTCGGAGGCCTCCAGGCGCTCCACGAAGTTCGGCGTCCGCACCTCGACCGCGTCGATCACGTCCAGGCCGGCCGGCAGCGACTCGTCCAGCTGCGCCCGCAGCTGCTCGGGGTCGCGGACGGCGGCCAGTCCGATCTCCAGGTACTCCGCCTCGCTCGCCACCCCGGTCGGGGCCGCGTTGGCGTAGGAGACCTTCGGGTGCGGGGTGAAGCCGGCCGAGTAGGCCATCGGAACGGCGGACCGGCGCAGGGCGCGCTCGAAGGCGCGCTGGAAGTCGCGGTGGCTGGTGAAGCGGAGCCGGCCGCGCTTGGTGTAGCGGAGACGAATCCGCTGCACCGTCGGCGCGGGCGGCGGACCGTCGGGCGTACGGCGTGCCAGGGTCGCTCAGTCCTTAGTCAGTTGTCCCCGTCCGGCGTGGCGTCTTCCCGCCACTGTCCGGACTCTGTCACCTCAAAGGGTACGCGCCCCGCGCTCCCCCTCGCTCCGCCCCTGGTCAACCACCGCCGCGGGCACACCGCGACCCCCGGCCGAATCCTTCCGGCCGGGGATCGCGGATGTGAGACGCGCTACTTGTTGACGACCGTCAGCGGCAGCATCTTCTTGCCGGTGGGGCCGATCTGGATGTGGGTGTCCATCTGCGGGCACACGCCGCAGTCGAAGCACGGGGTCCAGCGGCAGTCGTCGACCTCGACCTCCTCCAGGGCGTCCTGCCAGTCCTCCCAGAGCCAGTCCTTGTCGAGGCCGCTGTCCAGGTGGTCCCAGGGCAGCACCTCCTCGTAGGTGCGCTCGCGGGTGGTGTACCAGTCGACGTCGACGCCGGTGCCGGACAGGGCCTTGTCGGCGCAGGCCATCCAGCGGTCGTACGAGAAGTACTCGCGCCAGCCGTCGAAGCGGCCGCCGTCCTCGTAGACGGCGCGGATGATCGCGCCGACCCGGCGGTCGCCGCGGGAGAGCAGGCCCTCGACGATGCCCGGCTTGCCGTCGTGGTAGCGGTAGCCGATGTTCTTGCCGTACTTGCGGTCGCCGCGGATCGAGTCGCGCAGCTTGGCCAGGCGGGCGTCGGTCTCCTCGGCGGACAGCTGCGGGGCCCACTGGAACGGGGTGTGCGGCTTGGGCACGAACCCGCCGATGGAGACTGTGCAGCGGATGTCGTTCTGGCCGGTGACCTCGCGGCCCTTCTGGATGACGTTCTTCGCCATCTCGCCGATCTGGAGCACGTCCTCGTCGGTCTCGGTGGGCAGGCCGCACATGAAGTACAGCTTCACCTGGCGCCAGCCGTTGCCGTACGCGGTGGCGACGGTGCGGATGAGGTCCTCCTCCGACACCATCTTGTTGATCACCTTGCGCATGCGCTCGCTGCCGCCCTCGGGGGCGAAGGTGAGGCCCGAGCGGCGCCCGTTGCGGGACAGCTCGTTGGCGAGGTCGATGTTGAAGGCGTCGACGCGGGTGGACGGCAGCGACAGACCGATCTTGTCCTCGGTGTAGCGGTCCGCCAGGCCCTTGGCGATGTCGCCGATCTCGGTGTGGTCGGCGCTGGACAGCGACAGCAGGCCGACCTCCTCGAAGCCGGTCGCCTTCAGCCCGCGCTCCACCATCTCGCCGATGCCGGTGATGCTTCGCTCCCGCACGGGGCGCGTGATCATGCCGGCCTGGCAGAAGCGGCAGCCGCGGGTGCAGCCGCGGAAGATCTCCACGGACATCCGCTCGTGCACCGTCTCCGCGAGCGGGACCAGCGGCTGCTTCGGGTACGGCCACTCGTCCAGGTCCATCACGGTGTGCTTGGACACCCGCCACGGCACACCCGGGGCGTTCGGCACGACGCGGCCGATCCGGCCGTCGGCCAGGTACTCCACGTCGAAGAACTTCGGGACGTACACCCCGCCGGTGCGGGCCAGGCGCAGCAGCAGCTCGTCGCGGCCGCCCGGGCGGCCCTCGGCCTTCCAGGCGCGGATGATGTCGGTGATGTCGAGCACGGCCTGCTCGCCGTCGCCGACCACCGCCGCGTCCAGGAAGTCCGCGATCGGCTCCGGGTTGAAGGCCGCGTGGCCGCCGGCCAGGACGATCGGGTCCTCGTCGGTGCGGTCCTTGGCCTCCAGCGGGATGCCGGCGAGGTCGAGCGCGGTGAGCATGTTGGTGTAGCCGAGCTCGGTGGAGAACGACAGCCCGAACACGTCGAAGGCCTTCACCGGACGGTGGGCGTCCACGGTGAACTGCGGGACGTCGTGCTCGCGCATCAGCGCCTCGAGGTCCGGCCAGACGCTGTAGGTGCGCTCGGCGAGCACACCCTCGCGCTCGTTCAGCACCTCGTAGAGGATCATGACGCCCTGGTTGGGCAGGCCGACCTCGTAGGCGTCGGGGTACATCAGTGCCCAACGGACGTCGCAGGCGTCCCAGTCCTTGACGGTCGAGTTGAGCTCGCCGCCGACGTACTGGATCGGCTTCTGGACGTGCGGGAGGAGGGCCTCCAGGCGTGGGAAGACCGATTCGACAGTCATGTACTAGGAACCCTTACGACGTGATTCGGTGCCGCGAGTCGGCACGGGAGGGGTGACCCTCAAGGGTAGCCCAATCCGGGGAACGGACCGTCTGCCCCGGATCACGGGCCCTGCGCGCTCCGGCGCCTCCCGGACGGCCGGTATCCGCCCGTGCCCGCCGGTGTCCGCCACCGTCCGCCCGCACCCGCCGCTGCCCGCCCCGGCACGCGCGGTGCGCGCCCGCCGGCCGGTCCCGTCCGCCGTTGACACGCCCGGACGGGTCGTGCGGTACTGACAGGGCTCCGCCAAAGAGACCTGCACCCCTTCCGGACACGGAAGTTGAGTCGTACGCTCGGCCCTCGTCCGTTTTCCGGCCGGCGCGACCCTCCCTCACCACGGGCCGCTCCGGCACGGCCCCGTCCGCCCCCGCCAGGCTCCGTCCCGGCTCCGCTCGGCCGCCGTCCCCGGCCCGCGGCGCCTCGCCCCGTTCCCGCCCCGCCCCGTTCCCGCCCTCGTCCCCGCCCGCACGCCGTGCCCGGCGGCGCACCCGCACGCCCGCGCCCCGGCGGCCGTACGACCGGCGCAAGGAGAACCATGACCGACACCGGTCGGCGGATCCGCCCCCTCCGGCCCCTCGACGCCCGGCCGGCCCGCTACCCCACACCGGCCCAGGCCGAGTCCGCCGCCCGGCGGCTCGCCCTGCGGCACCCGGACCGCTGCCGGCTGCGCGAGGTGGGCCGCTCCCGCGCCGGGCGCCCCCTGGTGCTGCTCTCCGTGGACCGCGGGCCGCACGCGGTGCTGGTGGTCGGCGGCCCGCACCCCAACGAGCCGATCGGCACCGCCGGGACCGTCCGGCTCGCCGAGGTACTGCTGGACCGCCCCGCCCGCCCCGGGCTCTCCTGGCACCTGCTGCTCTGCCTCGACCCGGACGGTGCCGCGCTCAACGCCGGCTGGCTGGACGGGCCGCTCACCATGCGGCGCCACTACGAGCACTTCTTCCGCCCGTCCTTCGAGGAGCAGCCCGAACTGCTGCCCGCCCCCGGCTCCGGCCGCCCGCCGATGCCGGAGAGCCTGGCGCTGACCGGCCTGATCGACGAGCTGCGCCCCTTCCTCCAGTGCTCGCTGCACGGGGTGGACTTCGGCGGCGCGTTCGCCCAGCTCACCCGGCCGGTCCTGGGCCTGTCCGGGCGCTTCGCCCGCTCCGCGCAGCGGGCCGGCGTCCCCCTCGACGTGGACTCCTACGACGCGATCGGCTGGGCCAGCCCGGACCCGGGCACCTATCTGATGCCGACCCCGGGCACCGGGGGCTCCCGGGCCCTGCCGGACGAGCCGGAGCTGTCCACCTGGTCGTACGCGGCCCGGTACGGCGCGGTCACCGCGGTGCTGGAGGTCCCGATGTGGGCCGTCGACGCGGTCGGCGACGCCCGTCCCCACCCGGCCGGGGCGCAGGCCCTCGCGGCCGCCGCCCGCGACCTCACCGCGCGCGCCGGGGAGCTCGCCGCCCTGCTCCCGGGTGTCGCCGCGCACCTGACCGGGGCCCACGGCCACGAGGCGTACGGCCCGCTGCTGCGCACCGCCGGGTCCAGCCTGGCGGTCGCCCCGCGGGTGGCCGAGGAGTGGCTGCAGCGCTGGGGCTCCGAGCCGCTCACCACCTCCCGGGTGACCACCGCCGAACTGGTCGCGGCCCGCGTGCCGTTGCGGGTCGCGTCGGTCCTGCTGCGGCTGCTCGCCGACGCCCGCGGCCCCGCCGCCGAGGCCGCCCGCGACCGCGCCCGCGCCGTCGTCACCGACAGCCTCGACCGGCTGCGCCACCGCTTCGGCGCCCGCTGGGTCCCCGTCCAGGAGCAACTCGCCCACCAGACCCGGGCCGTCCTCACCACCGCCGACTGCCTCCTCCGGTAGCCCGCCCCGGGCCGGACACGACAGCGGGGCCGGCCGGGGAAAGTCCCCGACCGGCCCCGCCGCGAAGCGCGCTCAGGCCGCTATCGGCCGCTGGCTCCGCACCGCCTGGAGCAGCCCGACGGCCATCCAGTTCGCGAACATCGACGAGCCTCCGTACGAGACGAACGGCAGCGGGATGCCCGCGACCGGCATGATGCCCAGGCACATCCCTATGTTCTCGAAGGCTTGGAAGGACAGCCAGGCGATGACCCCGGCCGCCACGATCGTCCCGTACAGATCGGTCGCCTGGCGGGCGATCCGGCAGGCCCGCCAGAGGATCACGCCGACCAGCGCGATGATCGCCAGCGCCCCGACGAAGCCCAGCTCCTCGCCGGCCACGGTGAACACGAAGTCGGTCTGCTGCTCCGGCACGAACTGCCCGACGGTCTGGGTGCCGTGGAACAGCCCCTTGCCGGTCAGCCCGCCCGAGCCGATCGCGATCCGGGCCTGCGCGGTGTTGTAGCCGACGCCGTTCGGGTCCAGCTGCGGGTTGGCGAAGGCTGCGAAGCGGTCGATCTGGTACTGGCTCAGCAGTCCGAACTTCCAGATCGCCACGCATCCGGCGGCGCCCGCCATCAGCAGGCCGAGCACCCAGCGGTTCGCCGCGCCCGAGCCGAGCAGGATGCCCAGCACGATCGCGGCCATCACCATCACCGAGCCGGCGTCCGGCATGAGCATCACTATGGCCATCGGCAGCGCGGCCCAGAGCAGTCCCCGGAACACCGCCCGGTGCGAGGGGAACTCCCGCTCCCCCGCGTCCACCTGGTCGGACAGCACGACCGCCATCGCCAACACGATCGCGAGCTTCGCGAACTCGGCCGGCTGGATCGAGAAGCCGCCGCCGAGCTGGATCCACGAGTGCGCGCCGTTGATGGTCGAGCCCAGCGGGCTGAGCGTCGCCAGCAGCATCAGGATCACGCCGACGTACAGGAACGGCACGATCGTGCGGAAGCGACGGCTCCCTATCGCTATCACCACGGAGCACAGCACCAGCCCGACCACGAAGTTGGTCAGGTGCCGGTACAGGAAGTACTGCGGGTCCCCGTGGGTCAGCGAGTCGCGCCCGCGGGTGGCCGACCAGACGAGCAGCGAGCTGCCGGCCGAGAGGGCCAGCGCGGCCAGCAGCAGTATCCAGTCCAGCCGCCAGAGCGGGGAGTCCTTGGCCAGGGCCTTGGAGACCCCGCTGCGCTGGGGGGCCAGCCGCAGCTGCCGGTACGAGCCGTAGGAGGTCATGCCCGTCCCCTTCCCGGTCCGCGCGTGGGTTCGAGCGCGGCGTCGGCCGCGGTGTACGGCGCCGGACGGTCGGTCGGCGGCGCCTGGTCGAGGAAGGCCGTCGCGGGGGCCGGTTCGGCGGCCGCGAGCAGCCCGGGGGCGGGCCGGGCGGCGGCGGCGTCGAGCAGCGCCGGAGCCGGTGCGACGGCCGGGGCCTGGGCGCCCGGCGCCGGGTCGGCGCCGTACGAGACCGGCTTGATGATCGCGGTGCCGTCCGGGTTGAACTTCGGCAGCTCGGCCTGGGGCGCGGGCAGCAGCGCCTTGGCGTTGTCGATGCCGCCCTTGTCGTCCACGCCGTACAGCGCCTGGTAGATCCGGCGGACGGCGTCACCGGAACCGCCGGAGCCGGTGCCACCCTGGCTTATCGTCATGACGATCGCGTAGTCCTTGCTGTACGTCGCCAGCCAGGAGGTGGTCTGCTTGCCCTCGACCTCGGCGGTGCCGGTCTTGGCGTGCAGCGCGATCTTGTCCTGCGGCCAGCCGGCCTGCGAGAACTTCCAGGCGGCGGTACCGCTCTTGACGACGCCCTCGGTGGCCTGGTTGATGTAGCCGAGCAGCTTCTCGTCGCCGGGGAACTTGGCGTCCGCCTGCGGGGCGATCTCGCGGACGACGTCCCCGCCCGGGCTTATCACCGCCTTGGCGATGGTCGGCCGGTAGAAGGTGCCGCCGTTGGCCAGCGCCGAGTAGATCCGGGCCATCTGGACCGGGGTGACGAGGGTGTCGCCCTGGCCGATCGCGAAGTTGACGGCGTCACCGGCGCGCATCTGGTAGCCGTCGACGCAGTTCTCCCGGGCGATCAGGTCGGAGTAGCTGTTGCCGCCCTTCTGCCCCTGGGCGCACCAGGCGTCCTTGTTGTTGTCGTAGAAGGACTGCTTCCACTGCCGGTCCGGCACCCGGCCGGTCACCTCGGACGGCAGGTCGATGCCGGTCTTGGCGCCGAGGCCGAACTCGTGGGCGGTCTTGAAGAACCAGTCGGCCGGCTCCTTCTTCGGCTTGATGCCGCCGTCCTTCATCCACTGGTCGTTCGCCAGGCCGTAGAAGACGGTGTCGCAGGAGACCTCCAGCGCCTTCTCCAGCGTGATGGAGCCGAAGCTCTCGCTCTCGAAGTTCTTGAACTCGCGACCGCCGATGACCATGCTCTTGGGGCACGGGTAGGTGCCGTCCAGCGAGTAGCCGGCCTGTACGGCGGCCGTGGTGGAGATGACCTTGAAGGTCGAACCGGGGGCGGACTGACCCTGTATGGCCCGGTTCAGCAGCGGGAAGTTGGACTCCTTGCTGGTCAGCGCCTGGTAGTCCTTGCCGCTGATGCCGCCCACCCAGAGGTTCGGGTCGTAGGTCGGGGCGCTGGCCATCGCGATGATCTGCCCGGTGTGCACGTCCATCACCACGGCGGCGCCGGAGTCGGCCTCGTAGTTGCGGTTGGTGACCTTGTCGAAGGTGTTCCGGGCGTCGTTCATGGCCTGCGCCAGGTTGTCCTCGACCACCTTCTGCACCCGGGCGTCGATGCTGGTGACCAGGTTGTCGCCGGTCTGCGGGGCGACGGTACCGGCGTTGCCGATCACCCGGCCGAGGTTGTCGACCTCCAGCTTGGTGATGCCCGCGGTGCCGCGCAGGTCGCGGTCGTACACCGACTCCAGGCCGGCCCGCCCGATCTGGTCGGCCGGCAGGTAGCGGTCCAGGCCGGTCTTGGTGGCGGTCTTGCCGACCTCCTCGTCGGTGACCGGCGACAGGTAGCCGAGCACCTGGGCCATGTTGGCGCCCTCGACTCCGGTGTAGCGGCGCACGGCGGTGGGCTGCGCGGTGACCCCGGGGAAGTCCTCGCGGCGCTCCATTATCTGCATCGCCTGCTGGGTGGTCGCCTCCTTGGTGACCGGGATCGGCTGGTACGGCGAACCGTTCCAGCAGGGCTGCGGGGTCTTGGCGTCGCAGAGCCGGACCTTCTCCTGCACGTCCTTGGCGGGCATCCCCAGCACCTCGGCCAGCCGGGACAGCACCGCCTTGCCGCCGTCCTTCTGCTGGAGCAGCGAGGTGCGGCTGACCGAGACCACCAGCCGGGTCTCGTTGCCGGCCAGCACCCGCCCGGAGGCGTCCAGGATCTCGCCGCGGACGGCCGGCTCGACCACCTCGCGGATGTGGTTGCCGGTCGCCTTGGCGGTGTACTCCTTGGCGTTGCGGATCTGCAGGTACCACAGCCGCCCGCCGAGGGTGGCGAGCAGCGACAGCACCAGGATCTGCAGCACCACCAGACGGATCGTCACCCGCCGGGTGCGGCCGGTCTCGGGGATGTTGCTCACGTCTCGTGCGCTCCAGGGTGCGGGGAGGTCGGGTGTCGGGGCCGGGCCGGTCCGGTCAGGGGCGGCGGACGAAGCCGGGCAGGCGCCGCTTCTTGTACGACGGGCCGGACGAGGCCTCGCGGGTGGTGCGGTAGCGGGCCAGGGTGCCGAGGCCGGAGCCGCTCTCGTCGTCGTCCGCGGCCGCCACCGGGTCGCGTCCGAAGCGACGGCCGAGGTACATCACCAGCGGCACCACGAAGGGCGCCAGCAGCAGGTCGTACAGCAGGGCGCTGATCACCAGTCCGCCGAGGCCGACGTGTCGGGCCGCGGTGTCGCCGACCAGGGCGCCGACCATCGCGTAGAGCAGGGTGGAGGCGACCGCCGCGGCGCCGACCACCAGCAGCGAGCCGGCCACGGAGCGCTGGCGGCCGTGGTCCGGGCGCAGCAGCCCGGCGGCGTAGCCCATCAGGCAGAGCACCAGCGCGTAGCGGCCGATGGCGTGGTCGGAGGGCGGTGCGAGGTCGGCCAGCAGGCCTCCCGCGAAGCCGACCAGGCAGCCGCCGGTGGGCCCGTAGACCATGGCCAGACCGACCACGACGAGCAGCAGTATGTCCGGGGTGGCTCCCGGGAGCTGGAGCCGGCCGAAGACGCTGACCTGGAGGATCAGGCCGAACAGGACGAGGCCGGCGGAGACGGGGATGCGGGCGAGGCGCATGGCTCAGTTCCCCCCAGTGGGCTTGGCGGGCGGGGCGGCGGGCGCGGTGGTCGGGGCCGGGCCGGACACGGAGGCCGGGACCTGGCCCGGGGCGGCGGCCGGCTGGCCCGCGGCGGGGGCCGGCGGCAGGACGGCGTCGCGCGGGTCGGCGCGCGGCGGCACGACCACCACGCCGACCAGGTCCAGCCGGGTGAACTGGACGAAGGGCTCGACCAGGACGGTCTTGGTCAGCTGGCCGGCGTTGGCCTGGACCTCGACGACCTTGCCGACCGGGACGCCGGGCACGAAGGGGCGGCCGCTCTGCGAGCCGAAGGTGACCAGCCGGTCGCCGGCCTTGACCTGGGCCTTGCCGTTGAGCAGGGAGACCTTCATCGGGCTGTCGCCGCCGCCGGAGGCGAAGCCGATCTCGCCGGTGCCCTCCAGCCGGGTGCCGGCCGAGAAGCCGGGGTCGGAGGCGAGCAGCACGGTGGCGGTGGTCGGGGCGACGGTGGTGATCCGGCCGACCAGGCCCTGGCCGTTGATCACCGTCATGTCGCGGGTGAGGCCGTCGTCGCTGCCGGCGTCGACGGTGATGGTCCAGGAGAAGCCCTGGGCCGGGCCGATCGCGATGACCTGGGCCGCCTTGACGGTGTAGCCGCCGGCGCCGGCGGTGCGCAGCAGGTCGTCCAGCTGCTTGGTGCGCCCGGTGGCCATGTCGGAGGAGGCGAGCTTCTGCCGCAGTTCGGTGTTCTCGCGGGCGAGCTGGTCGGTGCGGCCGCTGTTGGTGGCCGCGTCCCGGAAGGCGCGGACGGTGTCGGCGACCGGGTCCACGACGGTGGCGGCGCCGCGCTCGACCGGTCCGAGGACACTGGCGGCGGCGTGCCGGGCCGGGCCGAGCGGGGAGTCCTCACCGCCCTTGATGTCCACGGTGATGAGCGCGAAGGCGACGGCCACCAGCAGGATGAGCAGCAGCCGGCTCTCTCGTGTGTCCCTCACGGTGCTGGTACTGCCCCTTCGTACCTGGCCGCCGCCCGGGGCTGTGGGGCCCGGGCGGCGGCCCGTTCAGTCGAGTGTCTGGTGTGACGCGTGGTACCGGTGGTGCGGCGGCCTGTCAACGACGCGGCGAGGCGTCGAGTACCTGCTGGAGCGCCTCGAACTCCTCGACGCACTTGCCGGAGCCGAGCGCGACGGAGTCGAGAGGGTTCTCCGCGATGTGGATCGGCATGCCGGTCTCGCGGCGCAGCCGCTCGTCCAGGCCGCGCAGCAGGGCGCCGCCGCCGGTGAGCACGATGCCCCGGTCCATGACGTCGCCGGCCAGCTCGGGCGGGCACTGGTCGAGGGTGGTCTTGACCGCGTCGATGATCGCGTTGACCGGCTCGTCGATGGCCTCGCGCACCTCGGCGGCGGAGATCACCACGGTCTTGGGCAGGCCGCTGACCAGGTCGCGGCCGCGGATCTCGGCGTGCTCGTCCTTCTCGCCCTCCAGGCCGAAGGCGCTGCCGATGCTCATCTTGATCTGCTCGGCGCTGCGCTCGCCGAGGAGCAGCGAGTACTCCTTCTTGATGTGCTGGACGATCGCGTTGTCCAGCTCGTCGCCGGCCACCCGGATGGACTGGGCGGTGACGATGCCGCCGAGCGAGATCACGGCGACCTCGGTGGTGCCGCCGCCGATGTCGACGACCATGTTGCCGGTGGCCTCGTGGACGGGCAGGCCGGCGCCGATCGCGGCGGCCATCGGCTCCTCGATGATGTGCACCTGGCGGGCGCCGGCCTGCGAGGAGGCCTCGATGACGGCGCGGCGCTCGACGCCGGTGATGCCGGAGGGCACGCAGACCACGACGCGGGGGCGGGCGAGGTAGCGACGGCGGTGGATCTTGAGGATGAAGTACCGCAGCATGCGCTCGGTGATCTCGAAGTCGGCGATCACGCCGTCCTTGAGCGGGCGGATGGCGACGATGTTGCCCGGCGTGCGGCCGATCATCTTCTTGGCCTCGGCGCCGACCGCGAGGATCCCCCCGGTGTTGGTGTTCACCGCGACGACGGACGGCTCGTTCAGGACGATGCCCTTGCCCCTGACGTACACCAGCGTGTTGGCTGTTCCGAGGTCGATCGCCAAGTCGCGGCCGATGAACGACAGGTTGCTCGCCATGGGGTGTGGGTGCCTTCCCGGGCTCGGAGTTCATGGGGGGGTGGACGGATGCGCGCGCCCACACTTGGGCGGAGACCAGCTGAGCTGCCTTACCGGGCCCTTGAGTCGCGTCCATCGTAGTCACGCCTCGCGGTACGGACGTCGACGTGGGGCATGCCGTCCATTGTCCGGGGCGTGATCGCATCTCCGAGGATTGGGACGCCGTGTCGGCGCCCCCAGTTCCCTATTTCACGATAAGAATGCCCCGGCCGGGCCAATGGTCCCGACCGGGGCGGTACTAACGTCCCACCGGGCGTGTCGCCCGGGCGCTGCTCGCCGGATCAGGCGTGCACGGGGAAGAAGATCTTGATCTCGCGCTCGGCGGACTCCGGGGAGTCGGAGGCGTGGATCAGGTTCTCGCGGGTGATCGTCGCGTAGTCGCCGCGGATGGTGCCGGCCCCGGCCTCCAGCGGGTTGGTGGCGCCGGCCAGCATGCGGATGCCCTTGACGACCTCCTCGCCCTCGACGATCAGCGCGATCGACGGGCCCGAGGTCATGAACTCCAGCAGCGGCTCGTAGAACGGGCGGCCGACGTGCTCCGCGTAGTGCTGCTCCAGCGTCGCCCGGTCGAAGGTGCGCAGCTCGATGGCGGCGAAGCGCCAGCCGGCCTTGCGCTCGATGCGGCTGATGATCTCGCCGGCCAGGCCGCGGCGGACGGCGTCGGGCTTGAGCAGGACGAGAGTGCGCTGGGACACGGTGCGTCTCCTGGGGATTCGGTTCGGCAGACAGGTTCGGCAGTCAGTCGGGACGACTCGCGGCGCCGACAGGGCAGAGGTTACCTTGCGTAAACGGCGTGTCGGTCCGCCGGTCCGGGCCTCAGGCCTGTACCGCGGCAGCCTCGGCGGCGGCCCGGGCGGCCTTGAACTCGTCCACCTTGCGGCCGTAGTGCACCGAGCACCACCACAGGCCGGCGAAGACCACGCCGAGGCCGAACATGGTCGGCAGGATGAAGCCGCTGGCGATCAGTCCGATCTGCAGCGCCCAGCCGATCTGCACCGCGCCGGGGCGGTTGATCATGCCGCAGAGCAGGACGCACAGCGCCATCGCGATGCCGCTGACCGTCCAGATCTCCGCGCCGGAGACGTCGGAGAGCCGCGTCGCGACCAGCGCCGCGAACATGATCAACAACGCCTCGCCGATCAGCGTCGAGGAGCAGAGCGTCCTCATGTCACTTCCTCCCGAGCAGCAGGCGGGCCTCGCCCACCGTGATGACCGAACCGGTGACCAGCACCCCGGCGCCGCTGAGGTCGCCCTCCTCCTCGGCGAGGGTGACGGCGGCGGCGATGGCGTCGTCGAGGCGGGGCTCGACCTGGACGCGGTCCTCACCGAAGACCTCGACGGCCAGGGCGGCGAGCGCGTCGACGTCCATCGCGCGGTGGGTGGAGTTCTGGGTGATGACGACCTCGGCCAGGACCGGCTCGAAGGCCTCCAGCACGCCGGCCACGTCCTTGTCCCCGGAGGTGCCGATCACGCCGACGAGCCGGGTGAAGCCGAAGGACTCGGTGAGCGCGGCCACGGTGGCGCGGGCGCCGTGCGGGTTGTGGGCGGCGTCCAGGACGATCGTGGGGCTGCGGCGGACGACCTCCAGGCGGCCCGGCGAGGAGACGCCGGAGAAGGCCTGGCGGATCTTCTCCACGTCCAGCTGCCCGCCGCGCACGCCGCCGACGCCGAAGAAGGCCTCGACCGCGGCCAGGGCCAGGGCCGCGTTGTGCGCCTGGTACTCGCCGTGCAGCGGGATGAAGACGTCCTCGTACTCCTCGCCGCCGAGTCCGCGCAGCGTCACCAGCTGGCCGCCGACGGCGAGTTCACGGCGGATCACGCCGAACTCCATGCCCTCGCGGGCGACCGTGGCGTCCACCTCGACGGCGTGGCGCAGGATGGTCTGGGCGGCGTCCAGCTGCTGCTGGGCGACGACGGCGACGGCGCCGGACTTGATGATCCCGGACTTCTCGACCGCGATCTCGCCGGTGGTCTCGCCGAGCTTGTCGGTGTGGTCCAGCCCGATCGGGGTGATCACCGCGACGGCGGCGTCGATGACGTTGGTGGCGTCCCAGGAGCCGCCCATGCCGACCTCGACCACGGCGACGTCCACCGGGGCGTCGGCGAAGGCCGCGTAGGCCATGCCGGTCAGCACCTCGAAGAAGGACATCGGCACCGGCTGCGCCGCGTCGACCATCCGCACGTAGGGCTCGATGTCGCGGTAGACCTCGACGAAGCGCTCGGGGGTGATCGGGGCGCCGTCCAGGCTGATCCGCTCGGTGACGGACTCCACGTGCGGGCTGGTGTAGCGGCCGGTGCGCAGCTCGAAGGTGTTGAGCAGCTGCTCGATCATCCGGGCGGTGGAGGTCTTGCCGTTGGTGCCGGTGATGTGGATGGAGGGGAAGGACCGCTGGGGCTGGCCCAGGATGTCCATCAGCGCCTCGATCCGGTCGAGCGAGGGCTCCAGCTTGTTCTCCGGCCAGCGCGTGGAGAGCTCCACCTCGACGTCGCGCAGGGCGTCGCCGGTGCCGCCGTCGGCGGGGCGGATGGTGTACGGGTTCGGGTCGGCCTTGTCGCTCACGACCACAGTCTACGGAGCGCTGGCCGGTCCTCCTCACGGGGTGAGAACGACCACTTTGCCGGTTCTCTCCCATGATCAGCTAGTTTTCTCCCTTTACTATCGATTTAGCGATTTGAACCGCAATGAAGCATCGATTCGCAGCCGACAGGAGATATCTGCCTTTGATCATGAGGAGCTCTGCGCCATGCCCGACGCCCTGCACGAGTGGATCGTGCTTCGCCAGGACGCCGTCGTCCAGGTCGCCGGACTGATCTCCCTGGCCCTGGTCGGCTACATGCTGCTCGTCTTCGGGCGCTTCCTCGTGTACTGGGCGGGCTCCCGGCACGCCTTCCGGCACAGCCGCCCCGCCGAGCCCGGCGACCCGGCCGCCTTCCGGTGGCACCTGGTGATCCCCTGCCGCGACGAGGAGGCCGTGGTCACCCAGACCCTGGACGGCCTGCGGGCCGCCGCGCCCGAGGCCCACCTGTGGGTGATCGACGACGACAGCGAGGACGCCACCCGCGAGCTGGTGCTCGCCGCCGCGGCCCGCGACCCGCGGATCCACCTCGTCCAGCGCCGGCGCCCGCACGCCCGGATCGGCAAGGGCGCCGCCCTCAACGCCGCCTACCGGGAGATCTCCGCCTGGCTGCCCGAGGACACCGACCGCTCCCGGGTGGTGATCGGCGTGGTCGACGCCGACGGGCGGCTCGACCCGGGCACCCTCGCCCGGGTCTGCAGCGCCAAGGCGCTCGGCCGGCCCGACACCGGCGCCGTCCAGATCGGCGTCCGGATGCGCAACGCCGACGACGAGCTCCCGCTGCCCGGCCGCGGCCGGGCGGCCAACGCCCTGGCCCGCGCACTGGTGCGGATGCAGGACGTCGAGTTCCAGGCCACCAACACCGGCATGCAGCTGCTGCGCCGCCGCACCGGAAGCGTCGGCCTCGGCGGCAACGGCCAGTTCGTCCGGCTCACCGCCCTCGACTCGCTGACCGTCGAGGAGGGCCGGGCCGGCCGCCCCTGGCCGGAACGCGCCCTGCTGGAGGACTACGAGTCCGGCCTCGACCTGCGACTGGCCGGCTGGCGGCTCACCCACGTCACCGAGGCCCAGGTCTCCCAGGAGGGCCTGGTCTCGCTGCGCCGCTTCCTCACCCAGCGCACCCGCTGGGCCCAGGGCAACATGCAGTGCCTGCGCTACACCGGCCGGGTGCTGCGCTCGCCGCACTACACCCCGTCCGGCAAGGCCGAGGTGCTGTACACCTTCCTCCAGCCGGTGGTCTGCGTCCTGCTGGTGCTGCTCTTCCCGCTCTCGCTCGGGATCACCGGCGCCGGGCTGGTGCTCTTCCCGGAGGAGACCGCCGAGTTCCAGCTCAGGTTCGGCCCGTGGATGCTGCTCGCCTTCGCGCTCGCCACGCTGCCGATGGTGTTCTGGGGCTTCGCCTACCGCAGGACCGTCCACCCCGACCGCGGCCGGCTCACCGGACTGCTCTGGGGCGTCCTGGTCTGGCTCTACGCCTACCACCTGTTCGTGGTCGCCACCCGGGCCGCGGTCCGGATGCTGCTCGGCCGCAACGGCTGGGCCAAGACCCGCCGCAACGCCGAGAAGGTCGCCATCGGCGCCCCCACCGCGCTCGAGTCCTGAGCCCCCGCCCCCGCGCTTCCCCTCCCCCACGTCCCACCGGAGTCCGCATGAGCACGTGCCTGCCCCCGTCCGGCGTCGCCGTCGTCCTCGGCACCCGCCCCGAGCTGGTCAAGCTCGCCCCGCTGATCCACGAGCTCGGCGACGCCACCCGGCTGGTGCACACCGGCCAGCACTGGGACGAGGCGATGTCCGGCCGCTTCCTGCGCGACCTCGACCTGCCCGAGCCCGAGCTGCTCACCGGGGTCGGCGGCCGCCCCCGGGCCGGTCAGATCGCCCAGTCGCTGGGCCAGCTGGACGCCGCCTTCGCCGAGGACCGCCCCGCGGCCGTGGTCGTCCAGGGCGACACCAACGCCACCCTGGCCGGGGCGCTGGCCGCCAACGCCCGCGGGATCCCGCTGGTCCACGTCGAGGCCGGGCTGCGCAGCTTCGACCGGGCGATGCCCGAGGAGCACAACCGGGTGATGGTCGACCACGTCTCCGACCTGCTCTGCGCCGCCACCGGGGAGAACGTCGCCAACCTGCGCGCCGAGTCGCTGGCCGAGGAGCGGATCGAGCTCACCGGCAACACCGTCGTCGAGGTGGTCCGCCGTCAGCTGCCGGACGAGGCCGCCCGCGCCGCGCTGCTCGTCGCGCACGGGCTGCGCCCGGACGGGTACGTGCTGGCCACCGTGCACCGCCCGGAGAACACCGATACCGCGGAGGCGCTCGGCGCGGTGCTCGCCGAGCTGGACCGGATCGCCCGGGCCGGCACCCCGGTGCTGTTCCCGATGCACCCGCGCACCCGGGCCGCCGTCGAGCGCTTCGGCCTGGACGGCCTGCTGGAGCGGCTGGCCGTCACCGGGCCGGTCGGCTACCGCGACTTCCTGGGCCTCGCGAACCACGCGGCCCTGCTGGTCTCCGACTCCGGCGGCGTGCAGGAGGAGTGCACCGTGCTCGGCCGCCCGCTGCTGGTGGTGCGCCGCTCCACCGAGCGCCCGGAGGCGGTGGCGGCCGGCTTCGCCGCGCTGGTGCGGCCCGGCGAGGAGCTGGGCACCCTGGCCCGGGCCTGGCTCTCCGACACCCCCGAGCGGCTGGCCCGGCTGGCGGCCACCCCGAGCCCGTACGGCGACGGCCTGGCCTCGGCCCGGATCGCCGCGCTGACGGCGGCGATCGCCGAGCCCGAAGGGGCCGAGGCAGTCGGGACCGCACTGCTGGCCGCCTAGGTCCTCTTGACAGCAGAATTGGTCTACTCCACCTTGTGAGGCAAGTCTCCGTTCCCGACCGGGACTTGAGTTGTCGGTAGCTCCCGCACGCGCACCATCGACACCCCGGACGGCGTTCCTCCCCCACGAGGCGCCGCCGGGCCTCCCCCACTGGAGATGGAGTCATGCCACCTGCCCGACACCGGCGTCCGCGCGCCGTCCGTTCGCTGCTCGCCGGAGCGAGCGCCCTGGCCATCGGCCTGGGCGGACTCGCCCTGGCCGGCGGCACCGGCGCCCACGCCGCCGACACCGACCTGATCGTCAACGGCGGCTTCGAGACCGGGAACCCGTCCGGCTGGACCTGTTCGAGCGGCACGGTCCAGAGCACCACCCTGCACTCCGGCGCCTACGCCCTGCAGTCCACCCCGAGCGGGAGCGACACCGGCGAGTGCACCCAGACCGTCGCGGTGAAGCCCTCCTCCGCGTACACCCTGAGCTCCTGGGTCCAGGGCTCGTACGTCTACCTGGGCGCCCGCGGCACCGGCGGCACCGATCCGAGCACCTGGACCCCCGGCGGCACCGGCTGGACCCAGCTGAGCACGGGCTTCACCACCGGCCCGAACACCACCAGCGTCACCGTCTACCTGCACGGCTGGTACGGGCAGCCGGCCTTCGCCGCCGACGACGTCTCACTGCTCGGGCCGGGCGGACCGCAGCCGTCTCCGAGCCCGACCGCCACCGCCACCGCCACCGCCACCGCCTCACCGAGCCCGACGGCCACCGCCACGGACACCGGCGGCCCCACCCCCACCGGGACGTCGACCCCGACCAGGCCCCCGGGCCTGCCCAAGCACATCCTCACCGGCTACTGGCAGAACTTCGACAACGGCGCCACCGTCCAGCGGATCAGCGACGTCCCGGCCGCCTACGACATCATCGCGGTCTCCTTCGCGGACGCCACCGCCACCCGCGGCGGCCTGGGCTTCACCCTCGACCCGGCCCTCTCCTCCCGCCTCGGCGGCTACACCGACGCCCAGTTCAAGGCCGACATCGCGGCCAAGCGGGCGGCCGGAAAGCGGGTGGTGCTCTCCGTCGGCGGGCAGAACGGCACGGTCTGGGTGGGCGATTCCGCCTCCGCCGCGAACTTCACCAACACCGCCTGGGCACTGATGCAGGGTTACGGCTTCGACGGGATCGACATCGACCTGGAGAACGGCATCAGTTCCACCTCCATGGGCCAGGCGCTGCACGCCCTCGCGGCGCGGGCGGGGAGCGGATTCATCCTCACCATGGCGCCGCAGACGATCGACATGCAGTCGACCGGCATGGAGTACTTCAAACTGGCGCTGAACGTGAAGGACATCCTCACCATCGTCAACATGCAGTACTACAACTCCGGCGCGATGAACGGCTGCGACGGCAACGTCTACTCGCAGGGCACCGAGAACTTCCTCACCGCGCTGGCCTGCATCCAGCTCAAGGGCGGGCTGCGGCCCGACCAGGTGGGGCTCGGGGTGCCGGCCTCCACCAGCGCCGCCGGCGGCGGGTACCTCGCCGCCGGTACGGTCGACAACGCGCTGGACTGCCTGGCCTCCGGAACCAACTGCGGCAGCTACAAGCCGGACACCAGGTGGCCGGGCATCGGCGGCGCGATGACCTGGTCGACCAACTGGGACGCCAAGGCGGGCAATCCGGTCGCGAACACCATCGGTTCGCACCTGCACGCCATGCCGTAGCCCGCGGTTCGTCGTCGCCCGGGCCGGGGTCAGACTCCGGCCCGGGCCTCCGGCACATGCGCGGCGCCGCCGTGCCGACGCCGCAACTCGGCCGTGATCTCGGCCAGTTCGCCGTCGGGCAGCAACGGCAGCATCATCGCGACGCCCTGCAGCAGGCCGCCGAGCAGGAAGGTGGTGTCGGGGGTCGCGGCCACCAGGCCACGCACCTCGGCCACCTCTCCGGCCGCCACCGCCTCGATCAGCTGGGCGGCGTTCGCGGTCTCCTCGTCCACCCCGACCGCTCCGGTGTCCTCCGGGGCCCGCCGGGCCATCGCCCGCAGCACCCGGTCGCCGACCTCGGGGGCGTACGCCTTGCGGACGGCCTCGGCGGCGATCCAGGTGAGCAGGGTGGTCACCTCCCGCTCGGCGTGCTCGGCGAACAGCAGGTCCAGCTCGTGGTCGAACGCGATCTGATTGCCGTGCCGGAACGCGAGCAGCAGGGTCGCCGCCCTGGCCTTGGCCTCCTCCACCGCCTCCACAGGCAGTTCGTCGGCCAACTCCTCGGTCACCACCACGCCATGCCCTCCCGTCGGTCGCTCAGCAGGAACGCTCAGCGGAAACGCCCATTCGGAAACTCCGTGCACACGGTACACAGCGGACCTGCAAACTTCCGCGAACCCGCGCGGGCAAGACCGGAATCAATTCGCTCGGAATAGGACCTCACCCGGTCGCAGGATGATAATTCGCCGGAAGGGAGCAATGTTCCTGGGCTATTTGGTGTAAGGAAAGCACCCGCGAAGCCGTTCCCGGAGCCGGAAACCGAAAACGCCGAGGGGCCGCCCCCCGCGCGTCGCGGAGTGCGGCCCCTCGGGGAGCCTGCCGGAATCAGCCCTGCGGCAGCGCCGCGAGCTGGGCGGTGATCCGGGCGATGTCGACCTCGGCGGCCTCCTGACGGCCCCGGATCTTGGCGACCACCTCGTCCGGCGCCTTGGCGAGGAACGCCTCGTTGCCGAGCTTGGCGGTGGTCTGGGCCTTCTCCTTCTCGGCGGCCGCGAGGTCCTTGGCCAGACGCTTGCGCTCGGCCGCGACGTCGATCGTGCCGGAGAGGTCCAGCGCGACGGTGGCACCGGCGACCGGCAGCGAGGCGGTGGCCGCGAAGCCCTCCTCGGGGGCGGTCAGCCGCAGCAGCGAGCGGATCGCGTCCTCGTGGACGGCCAGCACGGTGCCGGCCAGCTCCAGCTGGGCCGGGACGCGCTGCGCGGGCTGGAGGCCCTGGTCCGAACGGAACCGGCGGACCTCGGTGACCACCTGCTGGAGCGTGGCGATCTCCGACTCGGCCGCCGCGTCGCGGTAGCCGCTGTCCTTCGGCCACTCGGTCACGACCAGCGACTCGGCGCCGGTGAGCGCCGTCCACAGCGCCTCGGTGACGAACGGGACGACCGGGTGCAGCAGCCGCAGGGTGACGTCCAGGACCTCGCCGAGCACCCGGCGCGAGGCGTCGGCCTGCGCGCCGCCCTTGGCCAGGGTGGTCTTGGAGAGCTCGACGTACCAGTCGAAGACCTCGTCCCAGGCGAAGTGGTACAGCGCGTCCGAGACCTTGGCGAACTCGTAGTCGTCGTACAGCGCGTCCACCTCGGCCACGGTGGCGTTCAGTCGCGACAGGATCCAGCGGTCGACCGCGGTCAGCTCCTCCGGCGCGGGCAGCGGGCCCTCGACGGTGGCGCCGTTCATCAGCGCGAAGCGGGTCGCGTTCCAGATCTTGTTGCAGAAGTTGCGCGAGCCCTTGACCCAGTCCTCGCCGATCGGGACGTCGGCGCCCGGGTTGGCGCCGCGGGCCAGGGTGAAGCGGACGGCATCGGCGCCGTAGGCGTCCATCCAGTCCAGCGGGTCCACGGCGGTGCCCGAGGACTTCGACATCTTCTTGCCGAACTCGTCGCGCACCAGACCGGTCAGGGCGACGGTCTTGAACGGCGCCTCGCCGTCCATCGCGTACAGGCCGAACATCATCATCCGGGCGACCCAGAAGAAGATGATGTCGTGGCCCGTCACCAGGACGTCGGTCGGGTAGAACTTCTCCAGGTCCGCGGTGCGCTCCGGCCAGCCGAGCGTGGAGAACGGCCACAGGCCGGAGGAGAACCAGGTGTCCAGGACGTCCGGGTCCTGGACCCAGCCCTCGCCGGTCGGCGGCTGCTCGTCCGGACCGACGCAGACGACCTCGCCCTCGGGGCCGTACCAGACCGGAATCCGGTGACCCCACCAGAGCTGGCGCGAGATGCACCAGTCGTACATGTTGTCGACCCAGTCGAAGTAGCGGCGCTCCAGCTCCTTCGGGTGGATCTCCACCTTGCCGTCGCGGACGGCGTCGCCGGCGGCCTTGGCCAGCGGCTCGACCTTGACCCACCACTGGAGCGACAGCCGCGGCTCGACCACGGTGTGGCAGCGCGAGCAGTGGCCCACGGCGTGCATGTACGGGCGCTTCTCGGCGACGATCCGGCCCTGCTCGCGCAGCGCGCCGACGACGGCCGAGCGGGCCTCCAGCCGGTCCATGCCGAGGAAGGGGCCGTGCACGGTGATCGCACCGCGATCGTCCATGACCGTCAGGTTGGGCAGGCCGTGGCGCTGGCCGATGGCGAAGTCGTTCGGGTCGTGCGCGGGCGTCACCTTGACGGCGCCGGTGCCGAACTCCGGGTCGACGTGCTCGTCGGCGACGACCGGGATCTCACGGTCGGTCAGCGGCAGCTTGATGGTCCGGCCGACCAGGTGCCGGTAGCGCTCGTCCTCGGGGTGGACGGCCACCGCGGTGTCGCCCAGCATCGTCTCGGCCCGGGTGGTCGCGACGACGATCGAGTCCTCGCCCTCGCCGTAGCGGATCGAGACCAGCTCGCCCGGCGTCTCCTCGTGCTCCACCTCGATGTCGGACAGCGCGGTGAGGCAGCGCGGGCACCAGTTGATGATGCGCTCGGCGCGGTAGATCAGACCGTCGTCGAAGAGCCGCTTGAAGATGGTCTGGACGGCCTGGGACAGACCCTCGTCCATGGTGAAGCGCTCGCGCGACCAGTCCACGCCGTCGCCGAGGCGGCGCATCTGGCCGAGGATGCGGCCACCGTAGCTCTTCTTCCACTCCCAGACCTTCTCGACGAAGGCCTCGCGGCCCAGGTCGTGCCGGGACAGACCGTCCTCGGCGAGCTGCTGCTCGACCTTGTTCTGGGTGGCGATGCCGGCGTGGTCCATGCCGGGCAGCCAGAGCGTCTCGAAGCCCTGCATGCGCTTGCGGCGGGTCAGCGCGTCCATCAGCGTGTGCTGGAAGGCGTGGCCCAGGTGCAGGACGCCGGTGACGTTCGGCGGGGGGATGACGATCGTGTACGCGGGCTTGTCGCTCTTCGCGTCCGCGGTGAAGTACCCACGCTCCACCCAGCGCTCGTACAGCTCGCCCTCTACGTCCGCGGGGGTGTAGGTCGTCGGGAGGGTTGCTGCTTCGTCCCCGGCAGAGGTGCTCACGGGGCGCTGGTTCGTCGTGTCGGTCACGACGCACAGTTTACGTAACCGGGGGGAGGGTCACGAACCGCTTTCGGTTCGCGGACCTGCCACCTACGGGCGGCCTCCGGGCGATCACCGTGCGGTAGCGTGCCCGGGCGCTCGTCCGGCGGACCGGACGGGCGCGGAACGACTTCACACCACCGGGCCATCCGCGACGCCATGAAGGTTTCCAAGTGACCGACCAGACCCCCTACGGCGCACCGGCGCCGTCCCCCAACCCGCCCCACGGCGCCCCCGTACCGCCGCAGGCGCCGTACGGCCAGCCCGGTTACGCCGCGCCCGGACAGCCCGGCTACCCCGCGCCCGACCAGGCCGGCTACCCCGGCTACGGCGCGTACGCGCCGGTGCCGCCGCCCCGCAAGTCCCGCAAGACGCTGTGGATCGTGCTCGGCACCATCGGCGCCGTGCTGCTCCTGGGCGGCGGCACCCTGGGCTACTTCGCCTGGAACGTGGCCAGCAACGCGGGCACCGAGAAGGTCGTCCTGCCGGCCACCTTCAAGGACCTCACCCTCAGCAGCGACAACGCCGTCACCGCCGCCATGGAGAAGGCGATGACCGAGAACCTCGGCAAGGGCGACGGCAACTGGAAGCCCGTCGGCGTGGCCGGCCTGTACGAGAACGCCCAGTCGGAGCCGCAGCTCATAGCGGTCGGGGCCTACGGCAAGGTCCTGATGCCGAAGCAGGAGCTGGACCAGGCCTTCAAGGGCGCGGCCGGTGCGGGCACCAAGGTCGACAACCGGCGCACCGTGGACGCCGGGCCCAAGGGCGGCACCATGGAGTGCGGCGTGATGGTCGAGGCCGACGGCAACATCGGCATGTGCGCCTGGGCCGACAGCAGCAGCCTCGTCATCGTGATGCGGATGCCGGACGAGAACGGCGGCCAGCCCGACCTGGACAAGCTCGCCGGCGAGACCCGCGACCTGCGCGCGGTGGCCGAGGTGGCGAAGTAGGCCCACACGGCCCACACGGCCCACGCGAAGGGGCCCCGCACCGGATCCGTGGATCTTGGGTTCTAACGGTCCTCGCAACACCCGCGATCTGTGGGAGTTGCGAGGACCGTGGGCGTTGAGCGTGCTGATCTTGTGGGATTGAGGGATCG
>NZ_JBEXWT010000104.1:0-29393 GCF_040629945.1 Kitasatospora sp. NPDC005856
CGCCCCTCCGGCGGTGGCTTCCGTCGGGACGAC
The DNA here is from genome assembly GCF_040629945.1 of Kitasatospora sp. NPDC005856. NCBI lineage: Bacteria > Bacillati > Actinomycetota > Actinomycetes > Kitasatosporales > Streptomycetaceae > Kitasatospora > Kitasatospora sp. NPDC005856. The sequence continues at coordinate 34 of NZ_JBEXWT010000104.1, forward strand.
CGTCCGTCGGGTGGCTTCAACCGTGACCGTGACGACCGTGGTGGCGACCGCGGCGGCTTCCGCCGTGACGACCGCCCCTCCGGCGGTTTCAACCGTGACCGCGGCGACCGCCCCTCCGGCGGTGGCTTCCGTCGGGACGACCGTCCGTCGGGTGGCTTCAACCGTGACCGTGACGACCGTGGTGGCGACCGCGGCGGCTTCCGTCGCGACGACCGCCCCTCCGGCGGTTTCCGCCGGGATGACCGCCCCTCGGGCGGTTTCAACCGTGACCGTGACGACCGTGGTGGCGACCGCGGCGGCTTCCGCCGTGACGACCGCCCCTCCGGCGGTGGCTTCCGTCGGGACGACCGTCCGTCCGGCTTCCGCCGTGACGACCGTGACGAGCGTCCGCGTCGGGACGACCGCCCGTCGGGCGGCTACGGCCGTGACCGTGATGACCGTGGTGGCGACCGCGGCGGCTTCCGCCGTGACGACCGTCCGTCCGGCGGTTTCAACCGTGACCGCGGCGACCGCCCCTCCGGCGGCTTCAACCGTGACCGCGATGACCGTGGTGGCGACCGTGGCGGTTTCCGCCGTGACGACCGTGGTGGCGAGCGCGGTGGCTTCCGTCGCGACGACCGCCAGGGTGGCGGCTACCGCCGGGACCGTGACGACCGTGGTGGCGACCGTCGGGACTACGACGACCGCCGGGGCAACTACGAGCCCGTCAAGCGTCTGCCGATCCCGGAGGACGTCACCGGCTTCGAGCTGGACGCGGACGTGCGCCAGGAGCTCAAGAGCCTGCCCAAGACCCTCGCGGACGACGTCGCCCGCAACCTGGTGATGGTGGCCCGCCTGCTCGACGGCGAGCCGGAGGAGGCCTACCAGTACTCGCGCGTCGCGCTCCGGCTGGCTTCCCGCGTGGCGGCGGTCCGTGAGGCGGCCGGTTTCGCCTCGTACATGACGCAGCGGTACTCCGAGGCGCTGACCGAGTTCCGCGCCGCCCGTCGGATGACCGGCCGGGCGGACCTGTGGCCGGTGATGGCCGACTGCGAGCGCGGTCTGGGCCGCCCGGAGCGGGCGCTGGCGATGGCCGGCGAGCCCGAGGTGAAGCAGCTGGACAAGGCCGGCCAGGTCGAGATGCGCCTCGTGGCGGCCGGTGCCCGCAGCGACATGGAGCAGTTCGACGCCGCCGTGGTGACGCTGCAGAGCCCGGAGCTGGCCTCCAGCGCCGTGCAGCCGTGGACCGCGCGCCTGCGCTACGCCTACGCCGAGGCCCTGATCGCGGCCGGCCGGGCCGACGAGGCCCGTGACTGGTTCGCCAAGGCCGCCGAGGCCGACAGCGACGGCACCACCAACGCCTCGGAGCGGCTGGCCGAGATCGACGGCGTGGAGTTCACCGACACGCTCGACCCGGAGCTGGCCGAGGACGAGATCGAGTCGACCGAGGCCTCGGCGAAGAAGCGTGGCGGTGGCGACAACGCCGACGACCGCGTGATCTTCGAGGACGAGGAGGACGTCGAGGAGTTCTACGACGAGGACGACCTCGAGATCGACGAGGACTTCGACGGCGTCGTCCCCGAGCGCGCCCAGGACACTCGGGACGCCAAGGCCGACGACATCAAGGCCGAGGACGCCGAGGTCGACGCCGACGCCGACGCCGCCGACAAGGGCGCCGACAAGAGCTGAGCAGCTCCCCAGGCAACGCCGTGAGGCCCTGCCGTTCCCGGAACTCCGGGAACGGCAGGGCCTCACGGCGTTCCGGCCCGGTGGCCGGCCCGGCGGCGGTGTCAGCCCAGCGCGAGGTTGCGCAGCACCAGCCCGGTGGCCGGCTTCGGCCCGAAGGAGGTGGACTTGCGCGGCATGGTGACGCCCTGTTCGGCCAGCCGCCGCACCACCGACTCCCGGACGGGGTGCAGCAGCACGGCGGTACCGCCGGTGCGGGCGGCCTCCCGCTCGGCGACCACGGCGGTGTGCAGGTAGCCGATGTCGTCCGGGCCGTCGGGGACGTGCCAGGTGTGGTCCAGCAGGGTGGCGTGCAGGACGGTGGCGTCCAGGTGGCGCCACTCCTCGGGCCGGCCGTGCGGCACGGTGGCGTCGAGCAGGGCCTCCTCGGGCTCGCCGAGCAGCCAGTAGACGCCGTCGCCGCCGGTCAGGACGAAGCCGTTGCCGCCGTGCCGCTTCTGCTCGGCGAGGGCCTGGAGCGCGGCGGAGAGCGGTCCGGGGACCTCCTTGACCTTCCACTGGTCGCCGAGCCGCTCCAGCGCCTCGGCCACGGGCAGCCGGTACAGCACGCGGTGGATGGCGCGGACCCGCAGCGGGTAGCGGGCGGTGTCCACCAGGAGCACCATGCCGCGGTCCCAGGGGCTGCGGGGCAGGTGGCGGTGCTCGCGCTGGAGGCGCAGGTACATCTCCCAGCGGTGGTGGCCGTCGGCGATCAGCGCCCGGCAGGTGGCGAGGTCGCGGCTGATCTCGGCGATCTCGGCGGGGTCGGTGACCGCCCACAGGCGGTGGTGGGTGCCGTCGCTGGTGGCGGTGGAGAGCAGCGGCTCGCCCTCGGCCGTCCGTTCGATCACGCCGGAGGCGCCGCCGTTCCCCCGGTAGGTGAGCAGCAGCGGTTCCAGGTTGGCCCGGGTGGTGCGCATCAGGCCGACCCGGTCGGCGACCGGCCGCGGCATCACGTCCTCGTGCGGGAGCACCACGCCGCCCTCGCGGCCGCTCACCGCGAGGGCGCCGATCAGGCCGCGCTGGAGCAGTTCGGGGGAGTCGGCGGTGGCCGGCACCCGCTGCTCGTAGACGTAGAGCGCGGGCTCGGGGTCGGCGGCGAGGACGCCCTCGCGTTGCCAGGCGGCCAGGAGCCGGGCGGCGTGCCGGTAGCGGGTGTCGCGGTCGGGGCGGTCACCGGCGTCCTCGGGCTCGGGCCTGGGAAGGATCAGCCGGACCACGTTGTGCGGGTCGGCGGTCTCCAGGTCCAGCCGGCGGCCGGGGTCCACGACGTCGTACGGCGGGGACATCACCGCGGCCAGGGCGCCGACCCGGTCGGGGACGTAGCGCAGGCCGCGGAAGGGGGACAGGGACAGGCCGGCGGTGGCGACGTGCCCGGGATCGCCGGGGCCGCCCTCGGGAGTCTCGACTCCGTCTTCTGCACTGGGTGTGCTCATTCTGGGCATCGTAACCGGGTACGCGTTGTTGAGAGATCGGAATGCCCGCGCCGGGTCATGGGCCGGGTGTGCGACCGAGGGCGAGGTACGGCATGGACGACGGGCAGGAACGGGTGGACGGCGGCGGCCCGGTCGAGTCGGGCGGGCCGGTCGGTGCCGCCCGCGGGGACGCTCCGGCCGACGGCGTGCCGGACCGCGCACCGGGTGACGGGGAACCGGGCCGCGGCGCGAGGGCCGGCGACTCGCCGGGCGGTGGTTCGGGGGCCGGCGGGGTGCCGCGGCAGAGCCGTTCCGGGGAGCCCGCCGGGGACGTGTACGAGTGGTTCCGCCGGGGCGCCCAGCTGCTCGCGGAGGGGCATCCGGCGGCCGCCGAACAGCTGCTCGCCCGGGCGGTGGCGGCCGAGCCGCACTCGCGCAGCATCCGGGAGGCACTGGCGCGGGCCCAGTTCGACGCGGGCTCCTACGCGGCGGCGCTGGGGAACTTCCGTGCCGTGGCGCTGGCCGACCCGGCGGACGACTACGCTCAGTTCGGGTGGGGCGTCGCGGCGGCCCGGCTGGGGGATTTCGAGACCTCCGCCGAGCACCTGGCGCTGGCCGTGGCGATGCGGCCGGAGAACTCCCACTACCGGCAGGCGCTCCGGCAGACCCGGGCGACCCTGGCGGCCCGTGCCGGGGCGTACGGTCCGCTGTTGCCGGGAGCACCCGGGTACCTGGCGCCCTCGGCGGGCGCCGCGGACCCGGCCGGGGGACCGGCGGACGACGCCGGCGCGGGCAACGGCATCGGCAACGGTGCCGACGGCGGCGCCTGACCGGCCGGCGCGACGACCGTCCGCACGCCGTGACGAAGGCCGCGACGCACGAGGAAGTGCGGTGCGGACGACGCAGTGAACGACGACGCAGTGAATGAGGTAGCGCAGCCATGACCGAGACGGCCACCCCCGTGCGACGGACCGCCCCCGGCGGCAGCGAGCGGCCGCTGACCGACGCGTACGACACCGCGCTGCTGGACCTGGACGGCGTGGTCTACACGGGCGCGCACGCCGTCGAGCACGCGGTGGAGGCGCTGGACACCGCCCGCTCGGCCGGGATGCGGCTCGCCTACGTGACCAACAACGCCTCCCGCCCGCCGCGCGTGGTGGCCGAGCACCTGACCGAGCTGGGTGTCCCGGCCGAGCCGGCCGACGTGATCAACTCGGCCCAGGCCGCCGCCCGGCTGATCGCCGAGAAGGTGCCGGCCGGCTCGAAGGTGCTGGTCGTGGGCGGTCTCGGGCTGGAGGAGGCGCTGGCGGAGCTGGGGCTGGTCGCGGTCCGCTCGCTGGCCGACGGTCCGCTCGCGGTGGTCCAGGGCTTCGACCCCTCGGTGGGGTGGGCGGACCTGGCGGAGGCCTCGTACGCCGTGCAGAGCGGTCTGCCGTGGGTGGCGTCCAACCTGGACCTGACGGTGCCGAGGGCCCGCGGCATCGCACCCGGCAACGGCACCCTGGTGGCGGCGGTGCGGGCGGCGACCGGGGTGGAGCCGGAGGTGGCGGGCAAGCCGCTGCCGCCGATGCACCGGGAGACCGTGCTGCGCACCGGCGCGGAGCGTCCGCTGGTGGTCGGGGACCGGCTGGACACCGACATCGAGGGCGCGTTCAACGGCGGGGTGGACAGCCTGCTGGTGTTCACCGGGGTGACCACCCCGGAGCTGCTGCTGGCGGCCCCGGTCGAGCACCGGCCGACCTACCTGGCCGCCGACCTGCGCGGACTGCTCGTCCCCCACGCCGCGGTCGCGGCCGTGGACGGCGGCTTCGCGTGCGGCGGCTGGGTCGCGGGCGTGGAGGCCGGGGTGCTGCGGCTGTCCGGGGCGGGGGACCGCTGGGACGGTCTGCGGGCGCTGTGCGCGGCGGCGTGGACGCTGCTGGACGCGGGCGGCGCGCCGGTGGACGGCCGCAAGGCGCTGGCCGACCTGGGGTTCTGAGAGCGGGGGCGGCGGTCGACCCGGGGCCGCCCTCGGCCGCCCCGGGTTCGGCCGGGCGAGGGCGCGGACGGGGTTCGGCCGGGCGCGGACGGGGTCCGGGTCGGCGGGCCGGCTCAGAGCAGGGTTCGCAGCCGCAGCAGGTCTCGGAAGCCCGCCTCCAGCCTGACCCGGCCGCTCGCCCACGCGGAGGCGAAGTTGAGCCGCCCGCCGACCAGGGCGACCAGGTCGGCGCTGCTCATGGTGAGCCGGATCTCCGCCTTCCCGGCCGGGGCGCCGGGGGAGGCCACCACGTCCTGGATCCGGCCGTCGCGCAGCTGCCCGGTGAAGGTCAGGTCGAGGTCGGTGATCCGGCAGCTGAGCGAGCGGTCGAGGGCCGCGGCCTTGCGGACGTCGCCGGTGGACTTCGCCATGTTCCGGCTGAGCTGCTCCAGGGCCTCGCGGCACTCCTCGGCGTTCGCCATGGGCGGCGGTTCCCTCCCCGGTCGCTACGGTGCTGACTGCGGGCCACGGTACCTCAGGAGGGTTTTGGCGGTAGCGTCGTCCTTGGGGTGCCCGGAAACGGCCCGGGTACTGAGGGCGACGGAGCGACGCGCGTACGCGATTGGGAGGCACCCGGATGCTGCCGAGGACGGTTCGGGGAGTGGTGGAGACCGCCGCCGGGGTGGTCGAGGAGGTCGGCAAGCTGGTCGTCGGGACGGCGACCTCGATCCTGGAGAAGGCCGGCGTCGACGTCGCCGAGGTCGAGCGCCGGCTGGGCGGCCAGTTCCCGCCGTCGGTGGAGACCTTGCAGACCCTGGCGGGGGAGGCGGTCACCGCCGGGCGCGCCGGGGTGGACCTGGCGGTCGGCGTGGCGCGCAACGAGGCGGAGAAGGTCTTCGAGAAGGTCGGCGACCAGGTGACCAAGGTCGGCGTGGTGCTGGCGTACCTGGAGACCAAGCTGCGCGAGGTCGAGGAGGAGGCCCCGGCGACCGAGTCCGGGCCGGGGTCGTACGAGGCCGAGGAGCCGGTGCCGGCGCCGCGGGCCGGGGACCTGTTCGGGCGCGGCTGGGAGTTCGAGGAGGAGCGGTCGGCGGCCCCGGCGACAGGTGAGCCGATAGTCGCCGAGCGGGTCGAGGTGGACGAGCCGGTCGAGGTCGATCCGCCGGTTCCGCCCGTGTCCGTGGTCGCCCCCGTCCCGCCGGAGGAGCCTGCGGCGAGGAAGAGCGCCGCCAAGCGGAGCACGGCGAGCGGGAGCACGGCGAGCGGGAGCACGGCGAGCGGGAGCACGGCCGGGAAGGCACCGGCGAAGAAGAGCGCGGCCGGGAAGACGGCGGCGGGCAGGGCGGGGTCCAAGAAGGCCACCGCGAAGAAGACGACGACCGTCAGGAAGACCGCGACGGCCAGGAAGACCGCCACCGCCAAGCGGGCCGAAGCCCCGTCCGAGACCGCCGCGAAGCGCACCGCGACCAGGAAGACCACCGTCCGCAAGGCCACCAGCGCGAAGAAACCCGATGCCCGAGACGAGTGAACCGAACGAGGCCGTCGAGGCCGTCGAGGCCGTCCACCCGCCCGAGCCCGTCCGGGCCGCGGGTCCGTCGGAATCGGCCGCCCCCGCGGCGCCGCCGGGCGTCGAGCCGGCCCTCACCGGCCACCCCGGGGTGGACGCCGCCCTGGCCCGGCTGGAGGCTCTGGACGGGGTCCCGGCCGAGGCACACGTCGCGGTGTACGAAGATGTTCACCAGCGGCTCGTCGACACACTGGCCGCGCTCGACCAGGAATGACCCGCAGGATCCGTAGGAGCTGAAACACCAGTGGCAGTGGCACGACGCCGACTCGACGCGGAACTGGTCCGCCGCAAGCTGGCCCGATCGCGTGAGCACGCGTCCGAGCTGATCGCGGCCGGCCGGGTGACCGTCGGCGGCACCACAGCGACCAAGCCGGCCACCCAGGTGGAGACCTCGGCGGCGGTCGTGGTGGCCAAGGACGACAACGACCCCGACTACGTCTCGCGCGGAGGCCACAAGCTCGCCGGCGCGTTCGCGGCCTTCGTGCCGCAGGGCCTGGTGGTCGAGGGCCGCCGGGCGCTGGACGCGGGCGCCTCCACCGGGGGGTTCACCGACGTGCTGCTGCGGGCCGGGGCCGCGCACGTGCTGGCGGTCGACGTCGGCTACGGGCAGCTGGCCTGGTCGCTGCAGAGCGACGAGCGGGTCACCGTGATGGACCGCACCAATGTGCGCGAGCTGACCCCGGACCTGATCGGTGGCACCCTGGTCGACCTGGTGGTGGGCGACCTGTCGTTCATCTCGCTGGGCCTGGTGCTGCCGGCGCTCGCCTCCTGCGCGGCCGAGGACGCCGACCTGGTGCTGATGGTCAAGCCCCAGTTCGAGATCGGCAAGGAGCGGCTGGGCAGCGGCGGGGTGGTGCGCAGCCCGCAGCTGCGGGCCGAGATGGTGCGCCAGGTCGCCGGGCAGGCGTGGGCGCTCGGGCTGGGCGTGCGCGCGGTCACCGCGAGCCCCCTGCCGGGGCCGTCCGGCAACGTCGAGTACTTCCTCTGGCTGCGCCGGGACGCACCGGAGCTGGACCCCGCGGAGGCGGACCGGGCCGTGGCGGAGGGGCCCCGGTAGGGTGCCTTGCGAGCGTCCGGCCCGCCATGTCGTATGGCGCGGCCGTCCCCGGGCCAAGGGCGACCCGGCAGGCGTTAGGGAGAGGGCAGCGGCATGAGCGATGAAGAACGTACGGTCTTCCTGATCGCGCACACCGGCCGGGAAGCGGCGCTGCGCAGCGTCGAGGGCCTGGTGCACGGGCTGCTGAAGGCGGGTCTCCGGATCAGACTGCTGGAAGCCGAGGCGGTGGACCTGGACCTGCCGGAGGGCGTCGAGAAGGTGGCCGAGGGCCCCGGGGCGGCGGACGGCTGCGAGCTGATCCTGGTGGCCGGCGGGGACGGGACGCTGCTGCGCGGGGCGGAGCTGGCGCGCTCGCACGGGCTGCCGATGCTCGGGATCAACCTGGGCCGGGTGGGTTTCCTCGCCGAGGCCGAGCGGGACGACCTGGCCGTGGTGGTCGAGCGGGTGGTGGACGCCGACTACGAGGTCGAGGAGCGGATGACGATCGATGTCATCGTCCGCACCAACGGCGATGTGGTGCACGAGGACTGGGCGCTGAACGAGGCCTCGATCGAGAAGGCGGCGCGGGAGCGGATGCTGGAGGTGGTGACCGAGGTGGACGGCCGCCCGGTCTCCAACTTCGGCTGTGACGGCGTGGTGTGCGCGACGCCGACCGGGTCCACCGCGTACGCGTTCTCCGGCGGCGGTCCGGTGGTGTGGCCGGAGGTGGAGGCGCTGCTGATGGTGCCGATCTCCGCGCACGCGCTGTTCGCCCGCCCGCTGGTGACCTCGCCGGAGTCGGTGCTGGCGGTCGAGGTGCAGCCCAAGACCCCGCACGGGGTGCTCTGGTGCGACGGTCGGCGTTCGGTCGAACTGCCCGCCGGGGCGCGGGTGGAGGTCCGCCGGGGACGGACCCCGGTGCGACTGGCCAGGCTGCACCGGGCGCCGTTCACCGACCGGCTGGTGGCCAAGTTCGCGCTGCCGGTGACGGGTTGGCGCGGCCGGGCCGACCACCACTAGGGATTGTCGGACACGCCCTGGCGCCTTCCGGACACGACCGCGGGGGGCGGCACGGCAGCCGGCCCCGGTTCGTACGTGCCAAGGCCGGTGCGCGCCAAGGGCTTTCGCCTGCCCCGAGGTCGCGCACCGGCCGATCGCACCTGCACCGCCGGACCGTCAGACCGCCAACGGCTGGGCCTCCTCCGCCGGTTCGAGCCGCCCGCCGGCCGACGCGTGGGCGGCCAGGTCGGCGAGGCGCTCGACGGCGGCCGGGACGGTCGCGGCGGGCACGGTGACCGGCAGACGGATGTGGTGCTCGAAGGCGCCGTCCGAGCCGAAGCGGTTGCCCGAGGCGATCCGGACCCCGCCGCGCTCCCCGACCCGGGCCAGTGCGGCGCCGGACAGGCCGTCGGTGGAGACCCACAGCGAGAGCCCGCCGGTCGGCATGGTGAAGCTCCAGCCGGGCAGCCGTTCGGGCAGGGCGGCGGCGAAGGCCCGCGCGGTGGCCCGCAGCCGGGTCAGCTGGTGCTCCCGGACGTCGGGCAGCAGCTCGCCCAGCAGCTCGGCGGCGATCAGCTGGTCCAGCACCGGGGTGCCGACGTCGCTGTAGACCCGCTCGGCGGCCAGCCGGCGCACCAGTGCGGGCGCGGCCCGGACCCAGCCGATCCGCAGACCGCCCCAGAGCAGCTTGCCCGCCGATCCGACGGTCACCACCTGGGCGGAGCGGTCCAGCGCCGCCGTCGGTCGCGGCAGCGGCGTGGCGGGCGGGACGCCCCAGCCGAGTTCGGCGGTGGTCTCGTCCGCCAGCACGATGCTCCCGGCGGCCCGGGCGGCGGCCAGCAGTTCGCGGCGCTGCTCCTCGTCGATCAGCGCGCCGGTCGGGTTGTGGAAGTCCGGGATCACGTAGGCGACCTTGGGGCCGGCTCCGCGCAGCACCCGCCGCCACTCGTCGAGGTCCCAGGCGGGCTGCGGCGTCCAGGCGTACGGCACCGGGACCAGGCGCGCGCCGGACAGCCGCAGGGCCTGCAGGGTGTTCGCGTAGCTGGGTGCCTCGACGGCGACCCGGTCGCCGCGCCCGATCAGCGCCCGTTGGAGCAGGTGCAGGCCGCCCATGGCACCGGTGGTGATCAGGATCTGGTCGGGGGTGGTGGGCAGTCCGCGCTCGGTGAAGCGGCGGGCGACGGCCTCGCGCAGCACCGGGACGCCGGTGGGGTAGTGCCCGTGCCCGGTGGCGTAGTACGGCAGCTGTTCGACGGCCCGGGCGGCGGCCTGGCCGACCCAGGGCTGCGGGGCGGGCGGGGCGGCGACGCCGAGGTCCAGCATCCGGCCCTGCTCGTCCGGGGGGACGGGGTGCAGGGCCTCGCTGGGGGGCGGGGCGCCCTCGGGCAGGGCGGTCCAGCTGCCCGCACCGCGCCGGCTGCGCAGGTAGCCGTCGCCGCGCAGGGTCTCGTACGCGGTGGCGACGGTGGTGCGGCTCATCGTGAGGGCGGTGGCCAGCTCGCGTTCGGCGGGCAGCCGGGCGCCGACCGGCAGCCGGCCCTCGGTGACCAGCAGCCGGATCTGCCCGGCCAGGGTGCGGTAGGCGGGGCGGCGGGCGGCGGCCGGCTCGGGGAGGCGGGCGGTGGCGAGCAGCCGGGCCAGGGCGGGCGGGGTGACGGTGGTGTGCCAGTCGACCATGGCTGAATAAGTCCACTTGCTAGGAATTGGCCCTGGAGCGGGCCGCTTTGGACTGGCCATCATGGCAGGGCGGCCGTGTCGGCCGCCACCACCGGGCGTCCCGGTGGTGCAGCACCACCGCAGGAGCAGCCTTGGCCGCCGCGACCACACCCGCCTCGACCGCCGCCACCACCACACCCGCACCGACCACCGGGCGGCGCCTCGCCGTCCGGGTGTTCGGAGACACCCACGCCCTCGGCCGCCGGATACCGCAGCTGTTCGTCGGTCTCGTCCTGTACGGCGTGAGCATGGCGCTGATGCTCCGCTCCGGCCTCGGCCTCGATCCCTGGGACGTCCTGCACCAGGGCCTGCAGCGCACCGTCGGGCTGTCGGTCGGCGCCTGGGTGACGATCTGCGGCGCCCTCGTCCTGCTGCTCTGGGTCCCGCTGCGCCAGCGCCCGGGCCTCGGCACCGTCGCCAACGTCCTGGTGATCGGCGCGGCCATGGACCTCACCCTGCGGATCGTCGGCGGCCCCGGCGCCCTGCCCGCCCGGATCGCGCTGTCGGTCGGCGCGATCGCCCTCAACGGCCTGGCCACCGGCCTCTACATCGGCGCCCGGCTCGGCCCCGGCCCGCGCGACGGCCTGATGACCGGCCTGCACCGGCGCACCGGCCGCTCGCTGCGGCTGATCCGCACCGGCATCGAGGTGACGGTCCTCACCGCCGGAGTGCTGCTCGGCGGCACCGCCGGAGTCGGCACCGTCGCGTACGCGCTGGCCATCGGCCCGATGGCGCAGCTCTTCCTGCGCTGGTGCACCGTGCCGGCGGCCCCCCAGGACTCCCGGAACGGATGAACTTCGGGGCGCGGAGTTGCCGCGCGCCGTTGTCGCTCGTCGCGCGCCGGGGGCGGAACCTCGTAAGGTCGTCTCCGTGTTGGACGAGATGCGGATACGGGATCTTGGGGTCATCGACGACGCGGTGGTCGAACTCGCCCCCGGCTTCACCGCCGTGACCGGTGAGACCGGCGCCGGCAAGACCATGGTCGTGACCAGCCTGGGCCTGCTGCTCGGCGGACGCGCCGACCCGGGCCTGGTGCGCAACGGCACCGGACGCGCCGTCGTGGAGGGCCGGCTGGAGCTGCCCGCCGACTCCCCGGTGGCGGCCCGCGCGATCGAGGCCGGGGCCGAACTGGACGACGGCGCGCTGCTGATCAGCCGGACCGTCTCCGCCGAGGGCCGCTCCCGGGCGCACGTCGGCGGCCGGTCCGTCCCGGTCGGGCTGCTCGCCGAACTCGGCGAGGACCTGATCGCCGTGCACGGCCAGACCGACCAGCAGCGCCTGCTGCGCCCGGCCCGCCAGCGCGGCGCGCTGGACCGCTACGCGGGCGCCTCGGTGGCCGAGCCGCTGGCCCGCTACCGGGAGACCTACCGCGCCCTGCGGGAGGTCTCCGCGACCCTGGAGGAGCTGACCACCCGGGCCCGCGAGCGCGCCCAGGAGGCCGACCTGCTGCGCTTCGGCCTGGACGAGATCGCCGCCGCCGAGCCGGTGGCAGGGGAGGACGCGGAGCTGGCCGCCGAGGCCGAGCGGCTCGGCCACGCCGACGCGCTGTCCTCCGCCGCGACCCTCGCCCACGCCGCCCTGGCCGGCGACCCGGTCGACCCGGAGGCGCTGGACGCGGGCACCCTGCTCGCCCAGTCCCGCCGGGCCCTGGACGCCGTGCGCCACCACGACGAGCGGCTGGCCGCCCTGGCCGACCGCCTCAACGAGGTCGGCTACCTGCTCGCCGACGTGGCCGGCGACCTGGCCGGCTACGCGGACGACCTGGACGCCGACCCGGTGCGCCTGTCCGCCGTCGAGGACCGCCGGGCCGTGCTGGCCCAGCTGCTGCGCAAGTACGGCGGCGAGGAGAACTCGCTCGCCGAGGTGATCGCCTGGGCCGAGGCCGGGGCGGTGCGGCTCGCCGAACTCGACGGCGACGACGACCGGATCGACGAGCTCGGCGCCCGGGAGACCGAGCTGCGGGCCGAACTGGCCGAGTTGGCCGCAGAGGTCTCGCAGGCCCGGCACGCCGCGGCCGGTCGCTTCGCCGAGGCGGTCTCCGCCGAACTCGCCGAACTGGCCATGCCGCACGCCCGGGTGACCTTCTCGATCAGCCAGGTCGACGACCTGGCCGGGATCGAGGTGGGCGGGCGCACCGTCGCCTACGGTGCGCACGGCGTGGACGAGGTGGAGGTGCTGCTCGCCCCGCACCCGGGCGCCCAGCCGCGCCCGATCGCCAAGGGCGCCTCCGGCGGCGAGCTGTCCCGCGTGATGCTCGCCGTCGAGGTGGTCTTCGCGGGCGCCGACCCCGTCCCCACCTACCTGTTCGACGAGGTGGACGCGGGCGTCGGCGGCAAGGCCGCGGTCGAGATCGGCCGCCGGCTGGCCAAGCTGGCCGAGTCCGCCCAGGTCGTGGTGGTCACCCACCTCCCGCAGGTCGCCGCGTTCGCCGACCGGCACCTGGTGGTGGTGAAGACCAACGACGGCACCGTGACCCGCAGCGGCGTCAAGGTGCTGAACGACGAGGAGCGGGTGCGCGAACTCTCCCGGATGCTGGCCGGCCTGGAGGACTCGGAGCTGGGCCGCGCCCACGCCGAGGAACTGCTGGCCGCCGCGCGGGCTCCGCGCCGCCGGTAGTCGGGGCCGGCGGCCCCTCGGACGTCGGCGACGCGCCCCGGGTGGCGCCGACTGTCCAAGAGGGCCGCCGACCTGGCATGGTGGCGGCTGGACACTGGCTTCCCAGCCCCGAGCGCCGCCGGGCGGGCAATCCTCGCGAAGCGGCGCGCGAAACTGATCGAGTCGGATGCGAGACGACGTGGACCATTCCGCCGCCCGGGCCACCGCGGCCGTCCCCGAACCGGGGCAGCTGCACGTGGTACTCGTCCTGGCCGCCAGCACCGGCGGCATCGGTGCGCACGTGCGCTCCCTGGCCCAGGGCCTGGTCGCGCACGGGGTGAACGTCACGGTCTGCGCGCCGACCGGCACGGACGCGCTGTTCGGCTTCTCCCGCACGGGTGCCAGGCTCCACACCGTCGAGATCACCCCCACCGCCGGCGCCCGCAGCGACGCCACCGCGATCGGCGAGCTGCGCCGGGCCTTCACCGGCGCCGACGTGGTGCACGCCCACGGGCTGCGCGCCGGGCTGCTGTCCGACCTGGCGCTGCGCACCGCCGGCCGCTTCCCCGGCCTGCGCCCGGAGACCCCGCTGGTGGTCACCTCGCACCACGCGCTGCTGGCCACCGGCATGGAACGCCGGCTGCAGCGGCTGATGGAGCGCCGGGTGGCCCGCGCCGCCGACCTGGTCCTCGGCGCCTCCTCCGACCTGGTCGCCCGGGCCCGCGAACTGGGCGCCACCGACGCCCGGCTGGGCCCGGTGGCCGCCCCGCCGATGCCCGAGGGGCGGCTCGCCCGCACCGGGGCGCGCACCGCGCTGCTCGGCACGGACCCGGACCGTCCGCTGGTGCTGGCGGTCGGCCGGCTCGTCCCGCAGAAGGCGTTCGGGCTGCTGCTGGACGCCACCCGGGAGCTGTCCGCGCTGGACCCGGAGCCGCTGGTGCTGCTCGCCGGGGACGGCCCGGAGGCGGGCGTGCTGCGCGAGCGGGCGGCCGCGGAGAAGCTGCCGGTGCGGCTGCTCGGCTACCGCACCGACGTGCCGGACCTGCTGGCCGCCGCCGACGTGGTGGTGATCTCCAGTCGCTGGGAGGCCCGTTCGCTGGTGGTGCAGGAGGCGATGCGGGCCGGCGTGCCGGTCGTCGCCACCGCCGTCGGCGGCATCCCCGAACTGGTCGGCGACGCCGCCGTGCTGGTGCCCCCGGGCGACCCGGCGGCGCTCGGCCAGGCGGTGCGCGCCCTGCTGGCCGACCCGGCCCGCCGCGAGCAGCTGGTGGCGGCCGGCCGGCAGCAGGCCGAGACCTGGCCGGACGAGGCCGCCACCGTCGCCCAGGTACTCAGCACCTACGACGAGCTGGTGCAGCGCGGGTGACCTCCGGCCGCCGCGGAGCACCGGTCAGACGGTGGCCCGCTCGACGCGGTCGGCGGCCGAGCCGTCCGGCTGTGCGGACAGGTACGCGGCGCCGCAGGCCGTCAGCCGCAGGGCGGTGTCGATCAGCGGGACGTGACTGAAGGCCTGCGGGAAGTTGCCGACCTGGCGCTTGAGCCGCGGGTCCCACTCCTCGGCGAGCAGGCCCAGGTCGTTGCGCAGCGCCAGCAGCCGGTCGAACAGCTCACGGGCCTCCTGCACCCGGCCGATCATGGCGAGGTCGTCGGCCAGCCAGAACGAGCAGGCCAGGAAGGCGCCCTCGTGGCCGGAGAGGCCGTCGACGTTGTTGCCGCTCTCGTCGTGGGTCGGGTAGCGCAGCACGAAGCCGTCCTCGGTGGACAGTTCGCGCTGGATCGCCTCGATCGTGCCGATCACCCGCTTGTCGTCCGGGGGCAGGAAGCCGACCTGGGGGATCAGCAGCAGCGAGGCGTCCAGTTCCCTGCCGCCGTAGTACTGGGTGAAGGTGTTGCGCTCCGGGTCGTAGCCCTTCTCGCAGACGTCCGCGTGGATCTGCGCGCGCAGGTCGCGCCAGCGCTCCAGGTGGGTGTCGGACGGGGCGTCCTCGGGGGTCTGCTCCAGCAGCTTGATGGTCCGGTCGACGGCGACCCAGGCCATCACCTTGGAGTGGACGAAGTGCCGGCGCGGGCCGCGGACCTCCCAGATGCCCTCGTCCGGCTCCTGCCAGTGCTCCTCCAGGTACTCGATCAGGCGCAGCTGGAGGTGGAGGGCGTGGTCGTTGCGGACCAGGCCGGTCATGTGGGCCAGGTGCAGGGCCTCGACGACCTCGCCGTAGACGTCGAGCTGGAGCTGTCCGGCGGCGCCGTTGCCGACCCGGACGGGCTGGGAGCCCTCGTAGCCGGGCAGCCAGTCCAGCGAGGACTCGGTGAGCTCGCGCTCGCCGGCGATGCCGTACATGATCTGGAGGTTCTCCGGGTCGCCCGCCACCGCGCGCAGCAGCCACTCGCGCCAGGCGCGGGCCTCCTCGCGGTAGCCGGTGCGCAGCAGGGAGGAGAGGGTGATCGCGGCGTCGCGCAGCCAGGTGTAGCGGTAGTCCCAGTTGCGCTCGCCGCCGATGTCCTCGGGCAGCGAGGTGGTGGGGGCGGCGACGATGCCGCCGGTGGGGGCGTAGGTGAGGCCCTTGAGGGTGATCAGGGAGCGGATCACGGCCTCGCGGTAGGGGCCCTGGTAGGTGCACTGGTCGGCCCACTCGTGCCAGAAGTCGGCGGTGGCGTCGAGCATCCCCTCGGCGTCCGGGGGCCTGGGCGGGTCGAGGTGGGAGGCCTGCCAGGTGAGGGCGAAGGCGATCCGCTCGCCGGCGGTGACGGTGAAGTCGGCGTAGGTGGTGAGGT
Organism: Kitasatospora sp. NPDC005856; assembly: GCF_040629945.1. NCBI lineage: Bacteria > Bacillati > Actinomycetota > Actinomycetes > Kitasatosporales > Streptomycetaceae > Kitasatospora > Kitasatospora sp. NPDC005856. Next base: position 15,795 of record NZ_JBEXWT010000104.1, read on the forward strand.
CGCGACCGTAGGTCTCCGCCTCGCCGTCCAGCCAGACCGAGTCGGGACCGGCCACGGCGACGGTGCGGTGGCCGCCGTCGGCCTGTTCGACGCGGTGCACCCAGGGCACGATCCGGCCGTAGGAGAAACGCATCCGCACCGCCGAGCGCATCCGTACGGTGCCCGCGACGCCTTCGACGATCCGGATCACCTGGGGGACGGCGTCCTTGCCGGCCAGCGGGCGCGGCGGCATGAAGTCGATCACCCGGACGGTGCCGCCCTGGGTGTCCCACTCCTGCTCCAGGATCAGCGAGTCGCCCCGGTAGCGGCGGCGGTCGGCGGGCATGGCGGGGGCGGCGGCGGTGGGCGGGGGCACCCGCAGGTCGGCGGTGTCGGCGATGCGGGCCCGGCCCTCGGTGGCGGGGGGCGTGGTGGCGGCCGGAGCGGGAACCTCGGTCAGGACGGCCTCGGCCGGGCCGATCCGCCAGAAGCCGTGTTCATCGGTGCCGAGCAGGCCGGCGAACACGGCCGGCGAGTCGAAGCGGGGGAGGCAGAGCCAGTCCACCGCCCCGTCCCTGCTGACCAGGGCAGCGGTCTGCATGTCCCCGATGAGTGCGTAGTCCTCGATACGGCCGGCCACGTGGATCTCCAGTTCGCAATGTGGTCAGGGCATCGGCGAGCGGAGGGAGCGAGCGGTCTGCGGGGCCGGAGGTCCACCCCGGGACGTCCGGCCCGCCGGGGGTGGTGGCAGGCCCTGCTGGAGTGTCCGCGGGGCTCGGTCGAGCCCCTGGAGGTGGGTGGGGACGGGCTGAAATGCGGGGAGGTCCGGTCGCGCATCGGGGACCGGGAGTGTCCTGACCTCCCACGCCCTCCGCGTGCTCGTGCTGTCGGCGATGCGTCCGAGCAGCTTACGACGGACGAAAGGGGCGAAGCACGCGGGCGCAGCCCGGAGTGGCGCCGCAATTCGGCGGAAATGCCGTGCATCGCGAGGGCGTGGCGCAGGATGGTCCGGAAGGATCACCTCCGCCTGGTCCGGCCGGAGGAGCCGCCATGGTCCGGGCGGATGCCGCGCTCTGGCCCGGTCCGGCGGGTCGTGCGACCGGTGTGACGCGTGCGCCGTGTGATGCGCCGGTGGTGCGCCCCGCGCGCGCCCCTGATGCGGCGCGCGCGGCCCGGAACGGCGTCGGGGCCAGGTCACTGTTACCCTGGTATCCCGTGGACCGGCGGGATCAAACGCCCCGGACCAGCCGAACCGACGACCCAACGAGCGCCGCGCACCTAGCCGGCCTCCCGTCGCCCGGCGAACCCCGAGCCTCCCGCCCACGTCACCTTCGACACGCGACCCACGGGAGCCCCCTCTTGGCACAGCCCCATTCCGGCAAGGCAGCGAACGGCCGCGCCGTGACGACCAAGCACCTCTTCGTCACCGGGGGTGTCGCCTCTTCTCTCGGAAAGGGGCTCACCGCCTCCAGCCTCGGCGCGTTGCTCAAGGCCCGCGGCCTGCGCGTGACGATGCAGAAGCTCGACCCGTACCTCAACGTGGACCCGGGCACCATGAACCCGTTCCAGCACGGTGAGGTGTTCGTCACCGACGACGGCGCCGAGACCGACCTGGACATCGGCCACTACGAGCGGTTCCTGGACACCAACCTCCACGGCTCGGCGAACGTCACCACCGGCCAGGTGTACTCGACCGTCATCGCCAAGGAGCGCCGCGGCGAGTACCTGGGCGACACCGTCCAGGTCATCCCGCACATCACCAACGAGATCAAGTCCCGGATCCGCCGGATGGCGACCGAGGACGTCGACGTGGTGATCACCGAGGTCGGCGGCACCGTCGGCGACATCGAGTCGCTGCCGTTCCTGGAGGCCGTCCGCCAGGTCCGCCACGAGGTCGGCCGGGACAACGTGTTCTTCGTGCACGTCTCCCTGCTGCCGTACATCGGCCCCTCGGGCGAGCTGAAGACCAAGCCCACCCAGCACTCCGTCGCCGCGCTGCGCAACATCGGCATCCAGCCCGACGCGATCGTGCTGCGCGCCGACCGCGAGGTCCCGCAGGCGATCAAGCGCAAGATCTCGATGATGTGCGACGTGGACGAGGAGGCCGTGGTCGCGGCCATCGACGCCAAGTCGATCTACGACATCCCCAAGGTGCTGCACGGCGAGGGCCTGGACGCCTACGTGGTGCGCCGCCTGGACCTGCCGTTCCGCGACGTCGACTGGACCACCTGGGACGACCTGCTGCGCCGCGTCCACGAGCCGCAGCACATCGTCAAGGTCGCCCTGGTCGGCAAGTACATCGACCTGCCGGACGCCTACCTGTCGGTGACCGAGGCGCTGCGCGCCGGCGGTTTCGCCAACAACGCCCGGGTCGAGATCAAGTGGGTCACCTCGGACGACTGCGAGACCCCCGAGGGCGCCCAGGCGCAGCTCGGCGACGTCGACGCGATCTGCATCCCCGGCGGCTTCGGTGACCGCGGCGTCAACGGCAAGGTCGGCGCGATCACCTTCGCCCGCGAGAACAAGGTGCCGCTGCTGGGCCTGTGCCTGGGCCTGCAGTGCGTCGTCATCGAGGCGGCCCGCAACCTGGCCGGTCTGCCGGAGGCCAACTCCACCGAGTTCGACGCGGCCGCCAAGCACCCGGTCATCTCCACGATGGCCGAGCAGCTGGCCATCGTCGACGGCAAGGGCGACCTGGGCGGCACCATGCGCCTGGGCCTGTACCCGGCCAAGCTCGCCGAGGGCTCGATCGTCCGCGAGGTCTACGGCGGCGAGCAGTACGTCGAGGAGCGCCACCGTCACCGCTACGAGGTCAACAACGCCTACCGCGCGGACCTGGAGAAGACCGGCCTGGTGTTCTCGGGCCTCTCGCCCAAGGGCGACCTGGTCGAGTACGTCGAGTACCCGCGCGAGGTGCACCCCTACCTGGTGGCCACCCAGGCCCACCCGGAGCTGAAGTCCCGCCCGACCCGCCCGCACCCGCTGTTCGCGGGCCTGGTCAAGGCGGCCATCGAGATCAAGACCGCGGCCTCCGAGTAATCCTCGGTCAGCCCGGTCGGCTGTCGTGGTCGACAGCGGTCGTTCACCGGACGGCGGCCCCGCGATTCCCGCGGGGCCGCCGTTCGGCGTTAGATTGTGTCGTACTGACGAAAAGGGGAGAGCGATGGACGAGCAGGGCCGCCAGGGCATCTTCGACATGGCCGAGGAGTGGGAGGTCCGGGAGAGCGGGACCCCGTTCCAGGGCAAGGTCACCGGGGTGCGCAGCGAGGAGGTCCGGATGCCCGACGGCAGCTGGGCGCGCCGTGACTACCAGACCCACCCCGGCTCGGTCTCGGTGCTCGCCCTGGACGACGAACAGCGGGTGCTGGTGCTGCGCCAGTACCGCCACCCGGTGCGTCAGCGGCTGTGGGAGCTGCCGGCCGGCCTGCTCGACGTGCCCGGCGAGAACCCGTGGCACGCCGCGCGGCGCGAGCTGTACGAGGAGGCCCACTGCAAGGCCGGTACCTGGCGGATCCTCGCCGACTACTACACCTCCCCGGGCGGCACCGACGAGGCGCTGCGGATGTTCCTGGCCACCGACCTGGCGCCGGCCGAGGGCGAGCGCTTCGCGGCCGAGGGCGAGGAGCAGGAGATCGAGGTCGCCCGGGTGCCGGTGCCGGAGCTGATCCGGCTGATCCAGGCCGGGAAGCTGCACAACCCGACCCTGGTCACCGGCGCCCTCGCGGTGCACGCCGCGCTCACCGGCCCGGAGGGGCTGGACGCGCTGCGCCCGGCGGACTCGCCCTGGCCGGCCCGGCCCTTCGAGGTCTGAGGCGGCGCTTCCGGACAGGAGCCGGCGGTTCCGGGCAGGAGACGGCGCTTCCGGACAGGAGGAGGCCGGTCGGGGGACAGCCGGCCGCCCGCGTTGAGTCGTTGGGGTGATTTGCCGATTCGTACGACCGGATGTCACCTCTGCTGAGCCGGACGGTCGAACTACGCTTCGCAGACAGGGCGCCCGTCCCGGGCCGCCTCCGCTGAGTTCCGGAGGCTGGGCACCGGAAGCCGAGCGTCGGATGCCGAGCGCGGGATGACGTCGGGAGTGGCACGGGTGGCGAGGAAGACGGCGACGATGGACCCCGGCCCCGGCGCGCCCGCCGGGGCCGTTCCGGGCCTTGAGCGGCTGCCCGCCGCGCCCGCGCTGTTCGTCGGGCGGCGCGCCGAACTGGCCGCGCTGCGGGCGGCCGCCGCCCGCCCGGCGAGCGGGCGCTGCCCGGTGCTGGTGCTGGCCGGCCGCCCCGGCTCCGGCCGGACGGTGCTGGCGGCCCGCTTCGCCCGTACCGTCGCCGCCGACTACCCGGACGGCGTGCTGTTCGTCCGGCTGTCCGCCCCGGACGGGGGCCGGGTGCCGCCGGCCCGGGCCGCCCGGCTGCTGCTGGAACAGCTCGACCCGCGGACCGCCGTGCCGCTGCCCGGCGCGGGCGAGGACGGGCGGGACGAGCCCGGCTGCGTGGCGCTGCGCGAGGCGCTCGCCGGGCTGCGGGTGCTGCTCGTGCTGGACGACGTCCGGGACGCCGGGCAGGTGTGGCCGCTGCTGGCCGACGAGCCCGGCTGCCTGGTGCTCGCCACCACGGCCGGGCCGCTCACCGGGATCGAGGACATCGACCCGGTGATCCTCGGCGGGCTGGACCGGCAGGCCTCCGGCGAACTGCTGGCCGACCTGGTCGGCGGCACCCGGATCTCCTGCGACCCGGTCGGCGGCGCCGACCTGGCCGAGGCCTGCGCCTCCCGGCCGGCCGCGCTGCGGCTGATGGCGGGGTGGCTGCGCGGGAACCCGAAGATCGCGGTCACCGAGGCGGCGCGCGAGCTCAACCGGGTGGTGGGGGAGGGGACGACGGTCGCGGCGGCTCCTGCGGAGCCCGCGGCGGGCGCCGTGCCGAAGGACAAGGACAAGGAGAAGGAGAAGCAGGGGGAGAAGCAGCAGGAGCCGGACCGGGCGCCGAGGAAGGGGGACGGGGCGGGGAGGCCCGCACCAGGGAAGCCTGTCCTGGGGAAGCCTGTCCTGGGGAAGCCCGTCCCGGGGAAGGCGGCACAGGGGAAGCCCGTCCCGGGGAAGGCGGCGGCGCAGGGCCGGATCGGTGAGTCCACGGCCGGTGCCGGTGCGCCTGGTACTCCCGGTGCCCCCGTTGCTCCCGGTGCCGCTGCCGTGGTGACCGAGACGGCCGGTGATCCTGCGGGCTGGGTGAAGCCCGGCCCGGAACCGGCCGAGCCGGTGCCCGTCCCGGACAACGACCCGCTGCTCGGCGCGTTCACCCTGCTGTACCGAGGGCTGCCGGCCGCCCAGGCCCGGATGCTGCGCGCCCTCACCCTGGCCCCGGCGCAGACCACCGACCCGCGCACCGCCTCGGCGCTGGTCGGCTGCCCGGTGCCGGACGCGGCCGCGACGCTGGCCGCGCTCGCCGAGCAGGAGCTGCTCGGGGAGGAGGCGCCGGCCGCCGACGGGACCCCGCGCTACCGGGTGCCCGGGCGGCTCTACCCCCGGCTGGTCCGGCTGCGCGAGCAGGAGGACCGGCCCACCGAGACCGAGCTCGCCCGGGCCCGGCTGCTGGAGCGGCTGGTCCGGCTGACCGAGTCGGCCCGCGCGCTGCTCGACCCGGCGGCCGGCCCCGGACCGGAACCGCTGCCCGCCCCGCTGCGGCTGCGCTCGGCCGCGCACGCCCGCGACTGGCTGCTCGGCGAGCGGGAACTGCTGCTCGGCGCGGTGGCCGACGCGATCGGTCAGGGCGACCTGGACGGTTCGGCCGGGCGGCTGGTCACCGCGCTGCTGCGCACGCTGCCGCTGACCGGGGCCGCCGCCCCCACCGACCTCTACCGGCTGCACCAGCTGGTGCTGACCGTCGCCGAGCGCAACGGTCGGCCCCGCCGCGCCTCGGCCGCGCTGCTCAACCTGGGCGACCTCCAGGCCTCGGCGGGCCGCTGGGAGCCGGCCGCCGTCCACTACCGGGCCGCGCTGGAGCACGCCCGCCGGGCCGACGACGAACCGCTCTGCGCCCGGGCCCTGGAGAGCGCCGCCAACTGCCACCGGGCGCTGGGCGACGCGGTGCGGGCCGCCGACTGGTACGGGCGGGCGCTCGGCCTGCGGCAGGCCCTCGGGGACCACGCGGCCGAGGCCCGGTTGCTGGCCCGGGTGGCCGAGGCGCACACCGCGCAGCGCCGCTTCGACGAGGCCGACCGGGAGTACCGGGCCGCGCTCGCGGTACTGCGCCGGCTGGGCGACGAGCGGGGCCGGGAGACGGTGGGAGCGGCCCTCGCGGACCTGCGGGAACGCGTGGACGCCGGGTGGTGACGGCCCCTTCGGGGGTATTGTCGAAGATGTCCGGGTTGGGCGTCTTTGGCGGATAAGTCGCAGGGGAAGCCTACGAACCTGCCAATGCGTGCGGGGAAATTATTCACTTTGGAAGGCTGACACGCCGACTGGGCTTCATTACACTCGGACTCAGTCGCGCAGCGATCCCGCCCCGGGCTGCCCCGGAGGCTTCCCCACGTGCGCGTCGCCCACCGGTCTTCTCCGGTCGGGACCCCCATGGCAAGAGGACGTGTTTAGCCGTGAAGGTCGGCATCCCCCGCGAGGTCAAGAACCACGAGTACCGCGTGGCCATCACGCCCGCCGGCGTGCATGAGCTGGTCCGTAACGGACACGAGGTCTACATCGAGGACAACGCCGGTGTCGGCTCCTCGATCCCCAACGAGGAGTACGTGGCCGCCGGCGCCACCATCCTCCCCACCGCCGACGAGGTGTGGGCCACCGCCGACCTGCTGCTGAAGGTCAAGGAGCCCATCGCCTCCGAGTACCACCGGCTGCGCAAGGGGCAGACCCTCTTCACGTACCTCCACCTGGCGGCCGACCGGGCCGGCACCGACGCGCTGGTCGCCTCGGGCACCACCGCCATCGCGTACGAGACCGTGCAGCTGTCGAACGGCGCGCTGCCGCTGCTCGCCCCGATGTCCGAGGTCGCGGGCCGTCTGGCCCCGCAGGTCGGCTCGTACCACCTGATGCGCCCGGCCGGCGGCCGCGGCACCCTGCCGGGCGGCGTTCCCGGCACCCACCCGGCCAAGGCCGTCGTCATCGGCGGTGGCGTCTCCGGCTGGCACGCGGCCACCATCGCCGTCGGCATGGGTTACGACGTGACCCTGCTGGACCGCGACATCAACAAGCTGCGCGAGGCCGACCGCATCTTCGGCACCAAGGTCAAGACCATCGTGTCGAACTCCTTCGAGCTGGAGAAGGCCGTCATCGAGGCCGACCTGGTCGTCGGTGCCGTGCTGATCCCGGGCGCCAAGGCCCCGAAGCTGGTCACCAACGAGCTGGTCTCCCGCATGAAGCCGGGCTCCGTGCTGGTCGACATCGCCATCGACCAGGGCGGCTGCTTCGAGGACTCGCACGCCACCACGCACGACGAGCCGACCTTCAAGGTCCACAACTCGGTCTTCTACTGCGTGGCCAACATGCCGGGCGCCGTCCCGAACACCTCCACCTACGCGCTGACCAACGCCACGCTGCCGTACGTGCTGGAGCTGGCCAACCGCGGGTGGAAGGATGCGCTGCGCCGCGACGCCGCGCTCGCCAAGGGCCTGAACGTGCACGAGGGCCAGATCACCTTCCCGGCCGTGGCCGAGGCCTTCGGCCTGGAGTCGGTCTCCCTGGAGAGCGTGCTCGCCTGAACCCCCTGACCGCCAGGCGGTCGTTCGCCCCCGACCCGATCCCTTCGAGTCGGGGGCTTCGCCGTGCCCGTGATCAGCGGGTCGACCGGCCGGGTCGCTCTGTCGTCAATATCTGTCGGTCACGTCACCCGACCGCAGAAACGTCGGGGCCGGTGACCCTCTCATCCCTTGACAGCGGCCCGCTCGATACTCGACACATCCGGCCCACTACCGTGGATTGTGTTGCTGCGAACGCCTTGAACGGCCTAGAGTCGCAAACCGTCGGCATGCTGCCACGCTGACGAATCGACATAGAGTCCTGGATGCCCAAGGAGGTAAGACGACTTGTGAATGAGTCGACAATTGCTCCCGGGGGTGGTCAGCCAGGACTGGCGGAACTCACCGCCGGCCAGCCGAGTGAGGAGCCCGGGGCCCGGCAGCCCTCCGTGGGCTCGGCCGAGGTCGGCTCGGTCGCACTCCGTACCTTCGAAGCACGCCAGACCACAGCACAGGTGACCACGGTGACCGATCACGACGCCGACTTGGCGGCCTACGGCCTGGCCTACGGCGAGTTCGCCTACGGCGCCTACGACGACCCGGACGCCGAGTACGAGCCGGACCCGGAGTACGCCGCCACGCTGGCCCCCGACGCCGCGCGACAGCGCCGCGAGCGGGTGGGCCCGACCGGCCGTCCGCTGCCGTACTTCCCGATCCCCGCGCCGGTCGCCGAGCACGGCCCCGCCCAGATCATCGCCATGTGCAACCAGAAGGGCGGCGTCGGCAAGACCACGTCGACCATCAACCTGGGCGCGGCGCTGGCCGAGTACGGCCGCCGGGTGCTGCTCGTCGACTTCGACCCGCAGGGCGCGCTCTCGGTCGGCCTCGGCGTCAACCCGATGGAGCTCGACGTCACCGTCTACAACCTGCTCATGGAGCGGGGCCTGACGGCCGATGAAGTGCTGCTGAAGACGGCGGTCCCCGGGATGGACCTGCTGCCCTCCAACATCGACCTCTCCGCCGCCGAGGTGCAGCTGGTCAGCGAGGTGGCCCGGGAGTCCGCGCTGGCGCGCGCACTGAAGCCGCTGCTGCCCGACTACGACTACGTCATCATCGACTGCCAGCCCTCGCTGGGCCTGCTGACGGTCAATGCGCTGACGGCCGCTCACAGCGTGATCGTCCCGCTGGAGTGCGAGTTCTTCGCGCTGCGCGGTGTCGCGCTGCTGACCGAGACCATCGAGAAGGTGTGCGAGCGGCTCAACCCCGAGCTGCGCCTGGACGGCATCCTGGCCACGATGTACGACTCGCGCACCGTGCACAGCCGCGAGGTGCTGGCGCGCGTCGTCGAGGCGTTCGGCGAGCACGTCTTCCACACCGTCATCGGGCGGACCGTGCGCTTCCCGGAGACCACCGTCGCCGGCGAGCCCATCACGACGTACGCGACCAACTCGGTCGGTGCCGCCGCCTACCGCCAGCTCGCCAGGGAGGTGCTCGACCGGTGCCGCCCCGCCGAGTGAGTCTCCCGGGTGCCGACGAGCTGTTCCGGACCACGGGAGGGATGGCGCTGTCGCCCTCCCTCGCGCCGCGTCCGGCCGCCGAGGCATCCAGACCGGAGACCGCGCGGACCGTCAACGGCCGACCGGACGGCGCCGAGGGCGCCGAGTCCGCCCAGGGCGTCCAGGACGACCGGCAGGCGACGCCGGAGCAGCAGGCGCACGCCCCGGTGCCGGGGCCCGCGCAGCCGCCCGGCCAGCGCTCCGCCGCAGGTGCCGCCGCGGCCGGGGCCGTCCAGGGCGGCCGCGGAGCCGGCTCCGGCCCGGCGGCCCGCACGCACCAGGGCGCAGCCGAGGAGCAGCCCGGTGCCGCCGGTCGTGCCCGGCCGCGCGGCCGCGCGCCGCGCCGGCCCAGCGGGCGCGAGCGGCACGACGAGAAGATCACGGTGTACGTGTCCGCCGAGGAGCTCATGGACCTGGAGCACACCCGGTTGGTGCTGCGCGGCGAGCACGGCCTGGCCGTGGACCGCGGGCGGATCGTCCGGGAGGCCATCGCGGTCGTCCTGGCGGACCTGGAGCAGCGCGGCGAGGCCTCGATCCTGGTTCGGCGCCTGCGCGGCCGGTAGGCGGCGGGCGAGGACGGCCGGCGGTTTCCGCCGGGCGTCGAGGGGGGCGGTCCGCACCGCCCGGGCGTCGGGGGGCGGTTTCGTACCGCCGGACGTCGAGAGGGCCGCGGGCCCGGCGTGGGGAGGCCGCCGGGCGGGTGGCGGGGCCGTCGGAGGCGCACGGGGCCCGGAGGGGCCGCGAGAGGCCGTGAGAGGCCGAGGAGGCGCTGCGCGGGACCGGGCGAGGCCTCGGGGCCGAAGGGCCGTATCGGAGGCCGTGCCGGGGCCCTGTCGGGCTCCGGAGGGGCGTTCCCCGGGGGCGGGACCTGTTGGCGGAACTCTGTGGCCGGTCCGGAGGGGCGGGGGCGGGGGGCGTGCCGAGGGGCTCGTACGGGCCCGTGGGCGCCCATTCGGACGCCCGGTGGAGGTCGGACGGAGGTCGGTCCGGGGCCCGGTGGGACGGCGTGTCGGCGGCCCCCGGCGCGGGGCCGGGGCGGGGCCGGGTGAAGATGGACCGTCATGCCCAGTACCGCCGGACCGCCAGTCGTCCCTGCCACTGCCACCGCCACTGCCACCGCCACCGACACCGTCGTCGCCGCGGCGAGTGCGACCGAGGGCGAGAACGAGTCGCGGGGCGGCTTCCGGGTACGGCTGGACAACTTCGAGGGTCCCTTCGACCTGCTGCTCAGCCTGATCGCCAAGCACAAGCTGGACGTCACCGAGGTGGCGCTGGCCACCGTGACGGACGAGTTCATGGCGCACATCCGGGCGATGGGCCCGGACTGGGACCTGGACGCGGCGACCGAGTTCCTGGTGGTGGCCGCCACCCTGCTCGACCTCAAGGCCGCCCGGCTGCTGCCCGTGGCGGAGGTCGAGGACGAGGCGGACCTGGCCCTGCTGGAGGCCCGTGACCTGCTGTTCGCGCGGCTGCTCCAGTACCGGGCGTACAAGCGGGCGGCGGCGCTGTTCGGCGAACGCTGGGCGGCCGAGCTGCTGCGCCGGCCCCGGAGCGCCGCCCTGGAGCCCCGGCAGGCCGAACTGCTGCCGGAGGTCGTCATCGGCATCGGGCCGCAGCGGCTCGCCGAGCTGGCGGCCAAGGCCATGCAGCCCAGGCCCGCACCGGTCGTGTACGTGGACCACATCCACACCCCGCCGGTGAGCGTGCGCGAGCAGGCCTCCCTGGTGGTGGGGCTGCTCACCGAGCTGGGCGAGGCCTCGTTCCAGCGGTTGGTGGAGGACGCGCCGGACGACCTGGTGGTGGTCGCCCGGTTCCTGGCGCTGCTGGAGCTCTACCGGGAGCGGGTGCTCGCCTTCGAGCAGCCGGAGGCGCTCGGCGAGCTGGTGGTGCGCTGGGTGGCCGAGGAGGGCCGGGGAGCGGTCGAGGTGACGGACGAGTTCGACCGGCCGGCCGGTGAGGTCGGCGAGGTCGGCGAGGTCGGTGACGTGCGCCAGGTGCGCGCGGCGGGCAAGGTGCGCGAGGTCGAGGAGGACGGGCGGCGATGAGCGGCGGGAACGAAGGCGGGCGGCCGGTGCGGCGCCCGCTGGGGCTGCCGGGGCGGCCGCGGGCCGAGGAGTGGCTGGAGCCGGCCTTCGAGCTGCTGCCGGATCCGGTGGAGCCCGTGCGGCCGGTGGAGCCTGCGGAGCCGGTCGGGCCCGCGGAGCCGGGCGGGCGTGCGGACCCGGTCGGGCGTGCGGAGCCGGGCGGGCCGGTGGCGCCTGAGGCGTCTGAGGCGTCTGCGGCGCGTGTCGTGCATCAGAAGTCGGCCCCGCCGACTTCCGGTGGCGAGGGCCCCGCCGACGCCGGGCTGCGGGCCGAGCTGGAGGCCGTCCTGATGGTCGTCGACGAGCCGGTGGCGGAGGGGCGGCTCGCCGGGGTGCTGGAGCGGCCCCGGGCGGAGGTGGCCGCCGCGCTGTGCGAGCTGTCCGCCGAGTACACGGCCCAGGGCCGCGGTTTCGACCTGCGGCTGGTCGCGGGCGGCTGGCGGTTCTACAGTCGGGACAGCTGTTCCGCGGCCGTCGACCGCTTCCTCCTGGACGGCCAGCAGGCCCGCCTCACCCAGGCCGCGCTGGAGACCCTGGCGGTGGTCGCCTACCGGCAGCCGGTGTCCAGATCGCGGGTTTCCGCCGTCCGTGGTGTGAACTGTGACGGCGTGATGCGTACCCTGGTACAGCGAGGACTGGTGGAAGAGGCCGGATCCGAGCCCGAAACAGGTGCGATCCTGTATCGGACGACGAACTACTTCCTGGAACGGATGGGGCTCCGCGGCCTGGACGAGCTGCCGGAGCTCGCTCCCTTCCTGCCCGAGGTCGACGACGTGGAAGCGGAGTCCCTGGAGGGCACGATGATCGCGGAGGCGGTCGCCGCCGCTGCCGCGCAGGCCGCGGACGGCAGTGGCGAGGCCGGTCGGGCCGGGCCCGATCGGTAGGGGGCGGTGAGGTCGGCCGAAACGACCGCACATCCCAGACGGAACGACGTACGGACACTTTGATGCGTAGCAGTGGCAACGGCAGGAACAGCAGCGGCGGCGGGAGCGGTCGCGGCGGACAGGGCGGGGGCCGGGGCGGCAGCTCCTACGGCGGCGGCAGCGGCCGCGGCGGCTCGGGCGCGCGCGGAGGTTCGTACGGCGGTGGCCGCGGCGGCTCGGGTTCGGGCTCGGGTTCGCGCGGCGGCTCGTACGGCCGGGACGACCGGCGCGACGACCGCCGGGACGACCGCCGGGACGACCGCCGCTACCCGGACCGCCCGCTGCGGCCCGAGGAGCGCAAGTACGACCGCCCCGAGTACGGCGGCGGCCCCAACGCCACCCCGGCGCGCGGCGGCTACGCCGGCCGGCGCCCCGGCCCGGCCCCGCGCCCGCGCCGTGAGGGCCAGGGCGCCCCGGGCGACCCGCGCCGCCAGCCGCAGCGCTCCCGCGAGCTCCAGGCCAAGATCGAGGACGCCGTCCTCGCCCGGCACGACAAGCCGGCCGTCAAGCTGCCCAAGACCTTCGGCGAGCCCGAGGGCGAGCGCCTCCAGAAGGTGCTGGCCCGGGCCGGCGTCGGCAGCCGCCGCGCCTGCGAGGAGCTGATCGAGCAGGGCCGGGTCGAGGTCAACGGCAAGCGCGTCACCGAGCAGGGCAAGCGGGTCGACCCGCAGAAGGACGAGATCAAGGTGGACGGCCTGACCGTCGCCACCCAGTCCTACCTGTTCTTCGCGCTGAACAAGCCGGCCGGTGTGGTCTCCACCATGGAGGACCCGGACGGCCGCCAGTGCCTGGGCGACTACGTGACCAACCGGGAGACCCGGCTGTTCCACGTCGGCCGCCTGGACACCGAGACCGAGGGCATCATCCTGCTCACCAACCACGGCGAGCTGGCCCACCGTCTCACCCACCCGCGCTACGGCGTGACCAAGACCTACCTGGCCGCGATCCAGGGCCCGATCCCGCGCGACCTGGGCAAGCAGCTGGCCCAGGGCGTGGAGCTGGAGGACGGCTACGCGCGCGCCGACAGCTTCAAGGTGGTCTCCAACGTCGGCAAGAACTACCTGGTCGAGGTGACCCTGCACGAGGGCCGCAAGCACATCGTCCGCCGGATGCTGGCCGAGGCCGGCTTCCCGGTCGAGAAGCTGGTGCGCACCCACTTCGGCCCGATCGCCCTGGGTGACCAGAAGTCGGGCTGGCTGCGCCGCCTGACCAACCCGGAGGTCGGCCAGCTGATGCGCGAGGTCGGCCTGTAGGCCCGTCCGCTCCGCCGGAGCCCCCGGTCGCACACGGCGGTTTCTAGGGGTCGTTGCAACACGTGGTCGGTTGATCAGGCCGCGATGAGTTTATGCAGGCGCTCGGCTGGGGTTTCCCAGCCGAGCGTTT
>NZ_JBEXWT010000105.1:0-29029 GCF_040629945.1 Kitasatospora sp. NPDC005856
GGCTGGCCGAGGCCGTCCGCACCGGCGCCGCGCCGGTCGCCGGGTCCGCCGCCGCGCCGGCCGTCGGGTCCGCCGCCGCGTCCCTCGCCGACATCGGCCTGTCGCTGACCGCCCGGGCCGCCTTCGACCGGCGCGCCGTGGTGGTCGCCGCCGACCGCGAGGAACTGCTGGCCGGCCTGGACGCGCTGGCCCGGGAGCTGCCCGCCCCCCAGCTGACCACCGGCACGGCCGGCGCCCCCGACGGCCCCGTGTTCGTCTTCCCCGGCCAGGGCTCGCAGTGGGAGGGCATGGCCGCCGAGCTGTACGCCTCCTCCGAGGTCTTCCGCGCCGAACTCACCGCCTGCGCCGAGGCCCTCGCCCCGCACACCGACTGGTCCCTGATCGACGTGCTGCACGGCGCCCCCGGCGCCCCCACGCTGGAGCGCGTCGACGTGGTGCAGCCCGCGCTCTTCGCCGTGATGGTGTCGCTGGCCAAGCTCTGGCGGCACTCCGGCGTCGTCCCCGCCGCCGTGATCGGCCACTCCCAGGGCGAGATCGCCGCCGCGCACGTCGCCGGCGGCCTCACCCTGGCCGACGCCGCCCGGATCGTCGCGCTGCGCAGCCGCTACCTGCGCGCCATCGCGGGCACCGGGGGCATGGCGTCGATCCCGCTGCCGACCGCCGAGGTCGAGGAGCGGATCGCCCGCTACGACGGCCGGATCGTCGTCGCCGCGCACAACGGCCCGTCCGCCACCGTGGTCGCGGGGGAGGGGGAGGCCCTCGACGAGTTCGTCGCGCGGTGCCAGGCCCAGGACGTCCGGGCCCGCCGCGTCCCGGTCGACTACGCCTCCCACTCGCCGGCCGTCGACCCGCTGCGCGAGGAACTGGCCGAGGCCCTCGCCGGGATCGAGCCGCGCGAAGGCCACACCGCCTTCTACTCCACCGTCACCGGCGGCCTGCTGGCGACCACCGAGCTCGACACCGACTACTGGTTCCGCAACCTGCGCCAGGTGGTGCGCTTCGAGCCCACCGTGCGCGCGCTGCTCGCGGCCGGCCACCGCACCTTCGTCGAGTCCAGCCCGCACCCCGTGCTCACCGTCGGCGTCCAGGACACGCTGGAGGCCGACGGCCGCGGCGGCGCCGCCCTCGGCACCCTGCGCCGCGACCAGGGCGGCTCCGAGCGGTTCCTCGGCGCGCTCGCCGAGGCGTACGTCGCCGGCCTCGCGGTGGACTGGGCGGACGCCTTCCCCGGCTCCGCCCGGCCGGTCCCGCTGCCCACCTACCCCTTCCAGCGCGAGCGGTACTGGCTGGCGCCCGGCACCGGCACCACCGACGCCACCGGTCTCGGCCTCGACCCCGCCGGCCACCCGCTGGCCGGCGCCGCCGTCACCCTCGCGGGCGACGACACCCTGGTCCTCACCGGCCGGCTCGCCACCGCCGACCAGTCCTGGCTCGCCGACCACGTGGTCAACGGCGCGGTCGTGCTGCCCGGCTCCGCGCTCGTCGACCTCGCGCTGCACGCGGGGCTGCGCGCCGGCCACCCGCACCTGGAGGAACTCACCCTCCAGAACCCGCTGGTCCTCCCGGCCGACGGCGCCGTCCAGGTCCAGGTGGTGCTGCTGCCGCCGGACGAGGCGGGCCGCCGCCCGGTCACCGTCCACTCCCGCCCGCAGGCCGCCGCCGAGGACCGCCCCTGGACCTGGCACGCCACCGGCGCGCTGGGCGCCGCCGCTCCGGCCGCGCCCGCCGCGCAGGGCGCCTGGCCGCCCGCCGGCGCCGAACCGCTCGCGGTCCAGGACGCCTACCCCGGCCTGGCTGGGCGCGGCTACGCCTACGGCCCGGCCTTCCAGGGCCTGCGCGCCGCCTGGCGGCGCGGCGAGGAGCTGTTCGCCGAGGTCGCCCTCCCGGAGGCGCTCCCGACCGAGGGCTTCGGCATCCACCCGGCGCTGCTGGACGCCGCGCTGCACGTGCTGCTGCTCGACGGCGACCCTTCGGCCACCCGGCTCGCCTTCTCCTTCGCCGGTGTCCGGCTGCACGCCTCCGGGGCCACCACCGTCCGGGTCCGCACCGCCCCCGCCGGCTCCGAGGGCACCTACGCCGTCACGCTGAGCGACCCGGCGGGCGCCGCCGTGCTCGACGTCGACGCGCTCGTCCTGCGGGCCGTCGACCCGGAGCGGCCGGCCGCCGGCCGGAGCACCGCCGACCCGCTCCACCGGCTCGACTGGATCGACCGGACCGCCGCCGGGGCCGCCCGGCCCGCCGAGCCCGGCCGGACCGTCCTCGCGGACCTCGCCCAGGGCCTGCCGCCGCTCGACGGCGGCCCGGCGCCCGCAGCCGTCCTCCTCCCGGTGTCCGGCGACCCGGACGCCCCCGCCGAGAGCGCGCACGCCCTGACCCGCGGCGTGCTCGCCCTGATCCAGGACTTCCTCGCCGACGAGGCCCGGGCCGACTCCCGGCTCGTCCTGCTCACCCGGCGGGCGCTCGCCGCCGGCCCGGACGAGGACGTGCGCGACCTGGCCGCGGCCGCCGTCCTCGGCCTGGCCCGCAGCGCCCAGATCGAGCACCCCGGCCGCATCCTGATCCTCGACCAGGACAGCCCCGGCCGGGACGGCCTCGGCCACGACGCCGAGCAGCCCGGCGAGGAGGTCCTGCGCGAGGTCCTCGCCGGCGACGAGCCGCAGCTCGCCCTGCGGGCCGGCCGACTGCTGGCGCCGCGGCTGGTCAAGGCCGGCCCCGCCCCGCTGGCCGGGGCCGAACCCGCCCGCACCCCGTTCGACCCGGACGGCACCGTCCTGCTGACCGGCGGCACCGGCGCCATCGGCCGACTGCTGGCCCGGCACCTGGTCGGCGCGCACGGGGTCCGCCACCTGCTGCTGGTCGGCCGCCGCGGCCTGCCCGCCGGGGAGCTCGCGGAGCTGACCGCCGGGCTGGACGCCGAGGTCACCGCCGTCGCCTGTGACGCGGCCGACCCGGACGCCCTGGCCGCCGTACTGGCCGCCGTCCCGGCCGAGCACCCGCTCACCGCCGTGGTGCACGCCGCGGGCGTGGTCGACGACGCCTCCGTGCAGCGGCTGCGCCCCGAGCAGCTGGACGCCGTCCTGCGGCCCAAGGCCGACGCGGCCTGGAACCTGCACCGGCTCACCCGCGACCTCGACCTGAGCGCCTTCGTGCTCTTCTCCTCGCTGGCCAGCACCGTCGGCGCCGCCGGCCAGGCCAGCTACGGGGCCGGCAACGGCTTCCTCGACGCGCTGGCCCAGCACCGGCACGCCCTCGGGCTGCCCGCCCAGGCGCTGCTCTCCGGCCTCTGGGCGCACGGCGAGGGCATGGGCGGACGGCTCGGCGAGGCCGACCGGGCGCGCCTGGTCCGCGGCGGGCTGGCACCGATGACCGCCGAACAGGGCCTCGCGCTCTTCGACGCGGCCCTCGCCGACGGCCGCCCGCTGATCGCCCCGGCCCGGATCGCCGTCGCCGAGGCGGCCGGCGCCACCGAGGCCGTCCCCGCGGTGCTGCGCGGCCTGGTCCGCACCCCGCTGCGCCGGGCCTCGGCGGCAGCGGCAGCGGCGGCGAGCGGCCTGGCCGACCGGCTGGCCGTGCTGCCCGCCGCCGACCGCCGGCGCACCCTGCTGGACCTGGTCCGCTCCAGCGCCGCGACCGCGCTGGGCCACGCCGACCCGGCCGGGATCGCGGTGGACGGCGCCTTCAAGGCGCTCGGCTTCGACTCGCTGATCGCGGTGGAGTTCCGCAACCGGCTGAACGCCGCGGCGGGCCTGCGGCTGCCCACCACCGTCGCCTTCGACCACCCCACGCCGAACGCGCTGGCCGACCACCTGCTCGCCCTGCTGACCGACGGAACCGGCACCGGCCCGGCGCCCACGGCGACCAGGGCCGCGACCGCCGCCCCGAGCGAGCCGATCGCGATCGTCGCGATGGGCTGCCGCTTCCCCGGCGGCATCGGCTCGCCCGAGGAGCTGTGGCAGGTCGTCGCCGAGCGCGGCGACATGATCTCCACCCTGCCCGTCAACCGCGGCTGGGACCTCGACCGGCTCCACCACGCGGACCCCGACGAGCCGGGCCGTTCGTACACCCGCGAGGGCGGCTTCCTGTACGACGCGGACCGCTTCGACGCCGCGTTCTTCGGCATCTCCCCGCGCGAGGCCGCCGCCGCCGACCCGCAGCAGCGGCTGCTGCTGGAGACGGCCTGGGAGGTCGTCGAGCGCGCCGGGATCGACCCGACGACGCTGAAGCACAGCGCCACCGGCGTGTTCACCGGTGTCGCCACCCAGGAGTACGGCCCGCGGATGGACCACGCCCTGGAGAACTACGAGGGGTACCGGGTCACCGGCAACGCGGGCAGCGTCGCCTCCGGCCGGGTGGCGTACGCGCTCGGGCTGGAGGGCCCGGCCGTCACGGTGGACACCGCCTGCTCCTCCTCGCTGGTCGCCCTGCACCTCGCGGTGCAGGCGCTGCGGGGCGGCGAGTGCGACCTGGCCCTGGCCGGCGGCGCCGCGGTGATGTCCACCCCGGGCCTGTTCATCGAGTTCAGCCGGCTGCGCGGACTGTCCGAGGACGGCCGCTGCCGGGCGTTCGGCGCGGGCGCGGACGGCTTCGGACTGGCCGAGGGCGTCGGCCTGGTCATGCTGGAGCGGCTCTCCGACGCACGGCGCAACGGGCACCGGGTGCTCGCGGTGATCCGCGGCACCGCCATCAACCAGGACGGCGCGTCCAACGGTCTGACGGCGCCGAACGGCCCCTCCCAGGAGCGGGTGATCCGGCAGGCGCTGGCCAACGCCGGGCTGTCGGCTGCCGAGGTCGACGCCGTCGAGGCGCACGGCACCGGGACGAAGCTCGGCGACCCGATCGAGGCCCACGCACTGCTGGCCACCTACGGTCAGGAGCGGGCCGGCGAGCCGCTGTGGCTGGGCTCGGTCAAGTCGAACATCGGGCACACCCAGGCGGCGGCCGGTGTGGCGGGTGTGATCAAGATGGTGCTGGCGATGCGGCACGGTGTGCTGCCCGCGACGCTGCACGTGGACGAGCCGTCCCCGCACGTCGACTGGGCGACGGGCGAGGTGGAGCTGCTGGCCGAGGCGCGGCCGTGGCCCGAGGCAGGGCGTCCGCGCCGGGCCGGCGTCTCCTCGTTCGGCATGAGCGGCACCAACGCCCACCTGATCCTGGAGGCCGCGCCGGCTCCGGCAGCGCTCCCGGCGGCCCCGGCGGTCGATGGGTCGGTGCCGTGGCTGTTGTCGGGTCGGACGCCGGCGGCGTTGGTGGCGCAGGCGGAGCGGTTGGCCGGGTTCGTGGCGGAGCGGCCCGGGCTGGCGGTGGCGGACGTGGCGTCGGCGCTGTTGTCGCGGGCGGGTCTGGAGCAGCGGGCCGTGGTGCTGGGCGGGGACCGTCGGGCGCTGCTGGACGGGCTGTCGGTGCTCGGTGGCGAGGGTGTGGTCCGGGGCCGGGTGGTTCCGGGGGATGTGGTGTTCGTCTTCCCGGGGCAGGGCTCGCAGTGGGTCGGTATGGCGTGGGAGTTGGCGCAGGCCTCGCCGGTGTTCGCGGCGCGGTTGGCGGAGTGCGAGGCGGCGTTGGCGCCGTTCGTGGACTGGTCGCTGACCGAGGTGCTGCGTGAGGGCGCGGAGTTGGACCGGGTGGATGTGGTCCAGCCGGTGCTGTGGGCGGTGATGGTGTCGCTGGCGGAGGTGTGGCGGGCGTACGGTGTCCGGCCCTCGGCTGTGGTCGGGCACTCGCAGGGTGAGATCGCGGCGGCGGTGGTCGCGGGGGCGTTGTCCGTGGAGGACGGTGCCCGGGTGGTGGCGCTGCGCAGCCGGGCGCTGGTCGAGCTGGCCGGTGGCGGTGGGATGGTGTCGGTGGCCGCCGGGAGTGCGGTGGTTGGGGAGCTGATCGGTTCCTTCGAGGGTCGGGTGTCGGTGGCGGCGTTCAACGGGCCTTCGTCGACGGTGGTCTCGGGTGAGCCGGGCGCGCTGGACGAGTTGATGGCGCGCTGTGAGGCGCGTGGTGTGCGGGCCCGCAGGATTCCGGTGGACTACGCCTCGCACTCGGCGCAGGTGGACCGGTTGCGTGAGCGCATCCTGGCGGAGCTGGCCGGAATCAGCCCCGCCACGTCCACCGTCCCGCTGTATTCCACGCTGACGGGTGCTCCGATCGACACCGCGGGGATGGACGCCGGGTACTGGTTCGACAATCTGCGCTCGCCGGTGCGTTTCGAGGAGGCCACCCGGGCGCTGCTGGGCAGTGGCCGGTCGGTGTTCGTGGAGTGCAGCCCGCATCCGGTGCTGACCGTCGGCGTGCAGGAGACCGCTGACGCCGTTGGGGCCGAGGCGGCGGTGCTGGGCACGCTGCGGCGTGGCCAGGGTGGCCCCGAGCAGCTGCTGGCGGCGCTGGCCGAGGCCTGGACGGCGGGCGTGCCCGTCGACTTCGCCTCGCTGCTGCCCGCCGCCGCCCACGTCGAGCTGCCCACCTACGCCTTCCAGCGCGAGCGCTACTGGCTGGAGCAGGCCTCCGCGCCGACCGCCCAGGCCGACCCGGCCGAGGCCCGGTTCTGGGACGCCGTCGAGCGCGAGGACCTCGCCGAACTGTCCGAGGCGCTGCGGCTGGACGACACCCCGGAGCTGCTCGGTTCGGTGCTGCCCGCGCTGGCCGACTGGCGGCGCCGCCGCCGGGACCGCTCGACGCTGGACTCCTGGCGCTACCGGATCGGCTGGAAGCCGGTGGACGGCCCGAACGGCGCGGTCGCCCTGTCCGGCACCTGGCTGGTGGTGGCGGCCGAGGAGGCCGTCGCCGATGCGGTGGTCGCGGCGATCCGCACCGCCGGTGCGCGGACCGTGACCCTGGCCGTCTCCGACCCGGCCGTCGGCCGTACGGCGCTGGCCGAGGAGCTCCGCGCGGCGCGTCCGGCGTCCGAGCCGTTCGCCGGCGTGGTCTCGCTGGCAGGCCTGGCCGAGGAGCCGCTGCCCGGCACGGCGCTGCCCGCCGGGCTCGCCCTCTCGCTGACGCTGGTCCAGGCACTCGGCGACGCCGGGATCACCGCCCCGCTGTGGACCCTGACCAGGGGCGCCGTCTCCACCGGCCGGGCCGACCGGCTGACGAACCCGGTGCAGGCCCAGCTCTGGGGCTTCGGCCGCTCGCTGGCGCTGGAGCACCCGGACCGCACCGGCGGCCTGATCGACCTGCCGCCGGTGCTCGACGAGCGCGCCGGGCGGCGCCTCGCGGCCGTCCTCTCCGGCACCACCGGTGAGGACCAGACCGCCGTGCGCTCCTCCGGGACCTTCGCGGCCCGGCTGCTGCGCGCCCCCGAGCCCGCGCCCGCCGGCGAGGGCCGGCGGCTGTCCGGCACCGTCCTGGTCGCCGGGGCCGACGGCGCCCTCGGCCGCCAGGCCGCCCGCTGGGCGGCCGGCCGCGGCGCGGCGCACCTGCTGCTGGTCGCGGCCGGGCCCTTCGACGGACTCGCCGAACTCGCCGAACTCGCCGAACTCGCCGAGTTCGCCGCGGAGTCGACCGAGGCCGGTACCCCGGCCACCGTCGTCGCCTGCGACCTCGGGGACGGCGCCGCGCTCACCGCGCTGCTGGCCGAGCACCCCGTCGCGGGCGTGGTCTTCACCGCCGAGGTCGGCCCGACCGAGGCCCTGGAGCTGACCGGCGCGGCCGAGTTCGCCGCCGTCCTCGCCGCCAAGACCGCCGGCGCCGCCAACCTGCACACCGCGCTCGCGGACGCGCCGCTGGACGCCTTCGTGCTGTTCTCCTCGATCGCCGGGGTCTGGGGCAGCGGCGGCCAGGCCGCCTACGCGGCCGGCAACAGCTACCTGGACGCCCTGGCCGGGCACCGCCGCTCGCTGGGCCTGCCCGCCACCGCCGTCGCCTGGGGCCCGTGGTCCGGTGGCCCGGACGGCCGCGGCGCGGACTTCCTGAGCCGCCGCGGCATCCCCGCCATGGACCCGCGGCTGGCCCTGGCCGCGCTGGACCAGGCCGTCGACCGGGACGAGACCGCGGTCGTCGTCGCCGACGTCGACTGGCCGGTGTTCACCGCCTCCTTCACCTCCTCCCGGCCCAGCCCGCTGCTCGCCGACCTGCCCGGCCCGCGCACCGCCGCGGCCGGGACCGGCACCGACGGCGAGACCGCCTTCGGCGGCCGGATCGCCGCACTGTCCGCCGCCGAGCGCGAGCGGGAGACCCTGGCCGTCGTCCGCGCCGAGGTCGCCGCGGTGCTCGGGCACGCCGACCCGAGCGGCCTGGAGACCGGCCGGACCTTCAAGGACCTCGGCTTCGACTCGCTGACCGCCGTCGAGCTGGGCAAGCGCCTGGCGGCCGGCACCGGCCGCCAGGTCCCCGCCACCGCCGTGTTCGACCACCCGACCATCGGCGAGATGACCCGCTACCTGGTCGGCGGGCTCGACTCCGGCCCGGCCGCGGCGGTCACCGCCGCCACCGACGAGCCGATCGCGATCATCGGCATGGCCTGCCGCTTCCCCGGCGGCGTCGAGGGCCCCGAGGACCTCTGGCGGCTGGTCGCGGCCGGCGGGGACGCCATCGGCGACTTCCCGGCCGACCGGGGCTGGGACGTCGAGGGCCTCTACGACCCCGACCCCGACCGGCAGGGCCACACCTACGTCCGGTCCGGCGGCTTCCTCGCCGGTGCGGGCGACTTCGACGCCGGCCTGTTCGGGATCTCCCCGCGCGAGGCGGTGGCGATGGACCCGCAGCAGCGGCTGCTGCTGGAGGCCGCCTGGGAGGCCTTCGAGGACGCCGGAATCGACACGAGCACCGTACGGGGCAGCCAGGGCGGCGTCTTCGTCGGCATGACCTCCTCCGGCTACGGCCAGGGCGCGGCGCTGCCGGACGGCGTCGAGGGCCACGTGCTGACCGGCACCACGACCAGCGTCGCCTCCGGCCGGCTCGCGTACACCTTCGGCCTGGAGGGCCCCGCCATCACGGTGGACACCGCCTGCTCCTCCTCGCTGGTCGCCCTGCACATGGCGGCCGGAGCGCTGCGCTCCGGTGAGTGCGGCATCGCCCTCGCGGGCGGCGTGACCGTGATGGTGTCCCCCGACTCCTTCATCGAGTTCAGCCGGCAGCGCGGCCTCGCCGCCGACGGCCGCTGCAAGCCGTTCTCGGCGGCGGCGGACGGCACCAGCTGGTCCGAGGGCGTGGGCGTGCTCCTGGTCGAGCGGCTCTCCGACGCCCGCCGCAACGGGCGCCGGGTGCTCGCCGTGCTGCGCGGCAGCGCGGTCAACCAGGACGGCGCCTCCAACGGCCTGACCGCCCCGAACGGCCCGGCCCAGCAGCGGGTGATCCGGCAGGCGCTGGCCAACGCGGGGCTGACGGCCGGTGACGTGGACGTCGTCGAGGCGCACGGCACCGGGACGAAGCTGGGCGACCCGATCGAGGCGCAGGCGCTGCTGGCCACCTACGGCCAGGACCGCCCCGCCGAGCGGCCGCTGTGGCTCGGCTCGGTGAAGTCCAACATCGGGCACACCCAGGCGGCGGCCGGCGTCGCCGGAGTGATCAAGACGGTCATGGCGATGCGCCACGGCGAGCTGCCCGGCCTGCTCCACCTGGACGCGCCCTCGCCGCACGTGGACTGGTCGGCCGGCGCGGTCGAGCCGCTGGCCGCCGCGCGGCCCTGGCCCGAGAACGGCCGGCCGCTGCGGGCCGGCGTGTCCTCCTTCGGCGTCAGCGGTACCAACGCCCACGTCATCCTGGAGAGCGCCCCGGCCGAGGAGGCGGAGGTCCGGCCCCAGGCCGCGCCCGTCACACCCGCCGCGCCGGCCGCGCCCGCCGCCGAGGCGCCGCTGCCCTGGCTGCTCTCCGCCGCCGACCCGACGGCGCTCGCGGCCCAGGCCGAGCGGCTGCGGGCCTTCGCCGGGGCCGGCACCGGAGCGGACACCGACCCCGACCCGGCCGACGTCGCGCTGTCGCTGGCCACCGGCCGCACCGGGCTGGCCCACCGCGCCGTCGTCCTGGCCGCCGACCGCCCGGGCCTGCTGGCCGGCCTCGGCGCGCTGGCCACCGGCGCCGAGACGCCCGGCGTGCTGCGCGGCGAGACGGCCGACGGCCGCTCGGCGTTCCTGTTCTCCGGACAGGGCTCCCAGCGCCCCGGCATGGGCCGCGCCCTCTACGCCGCCTTCCCGGCGTTCGCCGACGCCCTGGACGCCGTCTGCGCCCGGCTCGACACCGCACTGGACCACCCGCTGCGCGAGGTGATGTTCGCCGAGGCGGGCAGCCCCGAGGCGGCCCTGCTGGACCGGACCGTCCACACCCAGGCCGCGCTGTTCGCCTTCGAGGTGGCGCTGTTCCGGCTGCTGGAGTCCTGGGGCGTGCGCCCGGACTTCCTGCTCGGCCACTCCATCGGCGAGATCGCCGCCGCCCACGTCGCGGGCGTGCTCCCGCTCGACGACGCCTGCGCCCTGGTCGCCGCGCGCGGCCGGCTCATGCAGGCGCTGCCCGAGGGCGGCGCGATGCTGGCCGTCGCCATCGACGAGGCCGAGGCCGCCGAGGCGCTCGCCGCCCACGGCCCACTCGTCGACGTCGCCGCCGTCAACGGCCCGCAGGCGATCGTGGTCTCCGGACCGCAGGACGCGATCGCCGACCTGGCCGAGCGCTGGCGCGCCGAGGGCCGCCGCACCAGCCGGCTGCGGGTCTCGCACGCCTTCCACTCGGCGCTGATGGAGCCGATGCTCGCCGAGTTCCGGGCCGTCGCCGAGGGCCTGGCCTACCACCCGCCGCGACTGCCGGTGGTGTCCAACCTGACCGGCACCGCCGTCGGCGCCGAGGAGATCTGCGACCCCGAGTACTGGGTGCGGCACGTCCGCCGGGCCGTCCGGTTCGCCGACGGCGTGCGCTGGCTCGCCGCCCAGGGCACGACCCGCTTCCTGGAGCTCGGCCCGGAGGCGGTGCTCACCGCCATGGCGCGCCTCACCCTGGACGCCGCCGGGCGGGACGACGCCGCCCTGGTGCCCGCCTCCCGGAGCGAGCGGCCGGAGGCCGAGACCCTGCTGGGCGCCGTCGCCGCCGCCTGGACCCGGGGCGCCGCGGTGGACTGGTCCGCCGTGCTCGCCGACCGCGGGGGCAGGCCGATCACCCTGCCCCCGTACGCGTTCCGGCACCAGCGGTACTGGCTGCGCCCCGGGCGGTCCGGCGCCGACGTGACCACCGCCGGCCTGCTGCGGACCGAGCACCCGCTGCTCACCGCCGCCGTGCCGCTCGCGGACGGCGAGGGCGCGCTGCTCACCGGCCGGCTGTCGCTCGCCGCCCAGCCCTGGCTGGCCGACCACGCCGTGCGCGGCACCGCGATCCTGCCCGGCACCGGCTTCGTGGAACTGGCGCTGCGGGCCGGCCGGGAGGTCGGCCGCACCGTGCTGCGCGAGCTGATGGTCGAGGCCCCGCTGGCCGTCCCCGCCACCGGCGGCGTGCGCATCCAGGTGCGGGTCGGCGACCCGGACCAGTCCGGCGACCGCCCGGTGTCCGTCCACGCCCAGCCCGACGGCGCGGCCGGCTGGACCCGGCACGCCTCCGGCTCCCTGGCCGCCGGGACGGAGGCCGAACCGTACGACCTCTCCGCCTGGCCGCCGGCCGACACCGAGCCGGTGGACCTGGACGGCTACTACGAGCGGCTGACCGAGGCCGGCTACGGCTACGGCCCGGCCTTCCGCGGGCTGCGCGCGGCCTGGCGGGCCGAGGGCGCCGTCTACGCGGAGATCGCCCTTCCCGCGACCGCCGCCGAGGAGGCCGGAGGGTACGGGGTCCACCCGGCGCTGCTCGACGCGGCCATGCACGCCACCACCATCGGCGGGTTCCTCGACGACGCGGGCGCGACGCCGCTGCCGTTCGTCTGGTCCGGGGTGTCCCTGCACGCCACCGGTGCCTCCGTGGCCCGGGTCCGGCTCGCCCCGGCGGGCCGGGACGCGATCTCGATCCGCGTCGCCGACGCCACCGGCGCACCCGTCGCCGACGTCCGCTCGCTGACCCTGCGGCCGGCGCCCACCGAGCAGGCGGACGGCCGCCGCGCGGAGGCCGGCGACGCGCTGTTCGCGGTCGAGTGGACGGCGCTGACGGCCACGGCCGCCGCCGAGGAGTGCCCGGTCGCCGAGCTGGCCGAGGTCGAGGCCGGCCGGGCCTCCGCCGCCCTGGTGCTGCACCGGGTCGAGGCGGCCGGCGACGACGCCGCCCGCGCCCGCACCGCCACCGGTGCGGCCCTGGACGCCGCCCAGCGCTGGCTGGCCGGCGACCGGGACGAGTCCGCCCGCCTGGTGGTCGTCACCCGCGGCGCCGCCGCCGTGCGGCCGGGCGAGGAGCCCACCGACCTCGCGGCCGCCGCGGTGTGGGGCCTGCTGCGCTCGGCCCAGTCCGAGCATCCGGACCGCTTCCTGCTGCTCGACGACGACGGCTCCGCCGACTGGGCGCTGGTCCGCCGGGCGGTGGAGCTGGGGGAGAACCAGCTCGCCGTGCGCGGCGGCGCCCTGTACGCGCCGCGGCTGGTGCGGGTGCCCGCCTCCGCCGCGCTGACCGTCCCCGAGGACGCCCCCGCCTGGGTCCTCGAACCCACCGAGCCCGGCATCCTGACCAGCCTGCGGCTGCTGCCCACCGACACCGCCGAGCGTCCGCTCGGACCCGGTGAGGTGCGGGTCGGTGTCCGCGCGGCCGGGGTGAACTTCCGCGACGTGCTGCTCGCGCTCGGCATGTACCCCGAGCGCGCCGAACTCGGCTCCGAGGGCGCCGGCGTCGTCCTGGAGGTCGGCGCCGAGGTCACCGACCTCGTTCCCGGCGAGCGGGTCTTCGGCCTGTTCCCCGGCGGCTTCGGCCCCGTCGCCGTCGCCGACCGTCGTCGGCTCGCCCGGATCCCGTCGGGCTGGTCCTTCGCCGAGGCCGCCTCGATGCCGGTCGCGTTCGTGACCGCCTACTACGGTCTGGTCGACGTGGCCGGCGCACGGCCGGGCGAGTCGGTGCTGGTGCACGCGGCCGCCGGTGGCGTCGGCATGGCCGCCGTCCAGGTGGCCCGTCACCTGGGCCTGGAGGTGTACGGCACCGCCAGCCCCGGCAAGTGGGAGGTGCTGCGCGCGGCCGGACTGGACGACGCGCATGTCGCCTCCTCCCGCGACCTCGGCTTCGAGGAGCGGTTCCGGGAGAGCACCGGTGGGCGCGGTGTGGACATCGTGCTCAACTCGCTGGCCGGCGAGTTCGTGGACGCCTCGCTGCGGCTGCTCGCCGAGGGCGGGCGCTTCGCCGACATGGGCAAGGCCGACCCGCGCGACCCCGAGCGGGTCGCCGCCGACCACTCGGGCGTGCGCTACCGCGCCTTCGACCCCTCCGAGGCCGGCCCGCGGCGGATGGGCGAGATCCTCACCGAGGTGCTCGCCCTGTTCGAATCGGGTGCGCTGAGGCTGCTGCCGATCACCACCTGGGACGTCCGTGAGGCGCCCGCCGTGTTCCGGCACATCAGCCAGGCCAAGCACGTCGGCAAGAACGTGGTCACCGTGCCGGCGCCGCTGGACCCCGAGGGCACCGTGCTGATCACCGGCGGCACCGGCACCCTGGGCGGCCTGCTGGCCCGCCACCTGGTGGCCGAGCGCGGTGTGCGGCACCTGCTGCTGCTCAGCCGGCGCGGTGCCGACAGCCCGGGCGCGGCCGAACTGGTCGCCCGGCTCGCCGAGTCGGGTGCCGAGGCGACGGTCGCGGCCTGCGACGCCGCCGACCGCGAGGCGCTGGCCGCCGTGCTCGCCGCCATCCCCGCCGAGCACCCGCTCACCGGCGTGGCCCACACCGCGGGCGTCCTGGACGACGGCGTGTTCGACGCGCTCACCCCGGCCCGGCTGGACACGGTGCTGCGCCCCAAGGTGGACGCGGCGGTCAACCTGCACGAGCTCACCGCCGACGCCGACCTGGCCGCCTTCGTGCTCTACTCCTCCGCCGCGGGCACCTTCGGCACCGGCGGGCAGGCCAACTACGCGGCCGCCAACGCCTTCCTGGACGCCCTCGCCGCGCACCGCCGGGCGCGCGGCCTGCCCGCGCAGTCCCTCGGCTGGGGCCTGTGGCAGGACGCCAGCGCCCTCACCGGGCACCTCGCCGAGGGCTCCACCGTGACCAGCGGCGACCGGCTCGGCGGCACCCTGACCGCCGGGCTCGGACTGGCCCTCTACGACCGCGCGGCCGCCCTGCCCGCCGCGCACCTGCTGCCGGTCCCGCTCGACCTCGCGGCCGCGCGCACCTCGGCCGCCGAACCGCCGTCCCTGCTGCGCGGCCTGGTCCGCTCCGCCCTGCGGCAGGCCGCCGGCGGCCCGGTGACGGTCGGGCAGGCCACGCTGGAACGCCGCCTCCAGGGCCTGGAGGACGGTGAGCGGCGGCAGCTGCTGCTCGACCTGGTCCGGACGAACACGGCGACCGTGCTCGGCCACGCGAGCGCCGAGGCGGTCGGGCCGCAGCAGGCGTTCAAGGACCTCGGCGTCGACTCGCTCGCCGCGGTGGAGCTGCGCAACCGGCTGAACGCCGCCACCGGCCGGCGGCTGCCCGCGACCCTGGTGTTCGACTACCCGACGGCCGCGGCCCTCGCGGACTTCCTCGCCACCCGCCTGCTCGGCGCGGTCGAGGAGGCCGAGCGCCCCCGCACGACGGCCGCCCCGGCCGACCCCGGAGAGTCGATCGCGATCGTCGGCATGGCCTGCCGCTTCCCCGGCCACGTGGCCTCCCCGGCCGACCTGTGGCGACTGGTCTCCACGGGCGAGGACGGGATCGTGGACTTCCCGGCCGACCGCGGCTGGGACCTCACGGGACAGTCGGGCGCCTACGCCACCCTGGGCGGTTTCGTCGACGGCGCCGCGAACTTCGACGCCGGCCTGTTCGGGATCTCCCCGCGCGAGGCGCTGGCGATGGACCCCCAGCAGCGGCTGCTGCTGGAGGCCGCCTGGGAGGCCTTCGAGGACGCGGGCCTCGACCCCCGGTCGCTCAAGGGCGAGTCGGTCGGCGTCTTCGCCGGCGCCGCGCCCTCGTACTACGGCGTCGACGTGGACCTGCCCCAGGACACCGAGGGCCACCGGCTCACCGGCGGCGCGACCAGCGTCCTGTCCGGCCGGGTGGCGTACGCCTTCGGGCTGGAGGGCCCGGCGATGACGGTGGACACCGCCTGCTCCTCCTCGCTGGTCGCCCTGCACCTGGCGGCGCAGGCGCTGCGCTCCGGCGAGTGCGAGCTGGCGCTCGCGGGCGGTGTGACGGTGATGACCGGCTCCGGGGTGTTCACCGAGTTCGCCCGGCAGGGCGGGCTCGCGGCGGACGGCCGCTGCAAGGCCTTCGCGGCCGGTGCGGACGGTACGGGCTGGGGCGAGGGCGTGGGCGTGCTGCTGGTCGAGCGGCTGTCGGACGCGCGCCGCAAGGGGCACCGGGTGCTCGCCGTGGTGCGGGGCAGTGCGGTCAACCAGGACGGTGCGTCCAACGGTCTGACGGCGCCCAACGGCCCGGCCCAGCAGCGGGTGATCCGGCAGGCGCTGGCCAACGCCCGCCTGGAGGCGGCCGAGGTGGACGCCGTCGAGGCGCACGGCACCGGGACGAAGCTGGGTGACCCGATCGAGGCGCAGGCGCTGCTGGCCACCTACGGTCAGGGCCGGGCGGCGGAACAGCCGTTGTGGCTGGGGTCGATCAAGTCGAACATCGGGCACACCCAGGCCGCGGCCGGTGTGGCGGGTGTGATCAAGATGGTGCAGGCACTGCGGCACGGGGTGCTCCCGGCGACCCTGCACGTGGACGAGCCGTCCCCGCAGGTGGACTGGTCCGCGGGTGCGGTGGAACTGCTCACCGAGGCCCGGCCGTGGCCGGAGGCGGACCGTCCGCGCCGGGCGGGTGTCTCCTCCTTCGGGATCAGTGGCACCAACGCCCATGTGATCCTCGAGGCCGCCCCGGCGGTGGAGGCCGAGGAGACGGCGGCGGTCCAGGGAGTGCTGCCGTGGCTGGTTTCGGGACGCTCGACCGGCGCGCTGGCCGCGCAGGCCGGGCGACTGGCCGAATTCCTCGGCGGCGAGCAGGAGTTCGCGCCGGTGGACGTGGCGGGGACCTTGCTGTCCCGGGCCGCACTGGAGCACCGTGCCGTGGTGCTCGGTGACGGCCGGGCGCCGCTGGTGGACGGCCTGGCCGCGCTGGCGGCGGGCGAGTCGTCGGCGCAGGTGGTCTCCGGCGCCGCGGTGGAGGGACGGACGGCGTTCCTGTTCACCGGGCAGGGGGCGCAGCGGGCGGGCATGGGCCGGGACCTCTACGAGGCCTTCCCCGCCTTCGCGGCGGCGTTCGACGCCGTGTGCGCGGAGCTGGACCCGCTGCTGGACCGGCCGCTCAAGGACGTCGTCTTCGAGGGCATCGAGGACCTGGATCGTACGGTCTGGGCGCAGGCCGGGCTGTTCGCGGTCGAGGTGGCGTCCTTCCGGCTGCTCGAATCCTGGGGCGTGGTGCCGGAGTTCCTGCTCGGGCACTCGATCGGCGAGATCGCCGCCGCGCACGTGGCGGGTGTGTTCTCGCTGGCGGACGCCTGTGCCCTGGTGGCGGCGCGCGGCCGGCTGATGGAGGCGCTGCCGAGCGGTGGCGCGATGCTCGCCGTGCAGGCCTCCGAGGCCGAAGTGTGCGCGGAGATCGGCGGCCGGCTGGACGTCGCGGCCGTCAACGGGCCGACCTCGGTGGTGGTTTCGGGGCCGGCGGAGATCGTGGAGGAGTTCGCGGCACGCTGGTCGGCGGAGGAGCGCAAGATCCGTCGCCTGACCGTCTCGCACGCCTTCCACTCGGCCCTGATGGATCCGATGCTCGCCGAATTCTCCGCCGTACTGGAGGAGTTGACCTTCGCCGAGCCGCGCATCCCGGTCGTCTCCAACCTGACCGGTGAACTCGCCGGGCCGGGTCTGCTGTCCACCCCGGAGTACTGGCTGCGCCAGGTCCGCGAGGCCGTCCGCTTCGCCGACGGCGTCGAGGCCCTGGGCGTCCAGGGCGTCACCCGCTTCGCCGAGCTCGGTCCGGACGGCGTGCTGACCGCACTGGCCGCCCAGAGCGCCCCCGACGCGGTCGGCGTGCCGCTGCTGCGCAAGGACCGGGACGGCCGCGAAACCGTCCTGGCCGCCCTGGCCGCGCTCTGGACGGCGGGCGCCGCAGTCGACTGGTCCGCGCTGCTGCCCAAGGCCCGGCACCTTCCCCTGCCGACCTACGCCTTCCAGCGGGACCGCTACTGGCCGGACCCGGCCCAGGCCCCGGCCGGCAAGCCGCAGGGCACCGGCTCGGAGGACCCGGCGGAGGCCGGCTTCTGGGCCGCCGTGGAGCGCGGCGACCTGGCGGAGCTGGCCGACGCCCTGGACCTCGGCGAGCAGGTGCTGGACCCGGTCGTGCCCGCGCTCGCCGCGTGGCGGACCCGGCGCCGCCGGGACGAGACGATCGACGGCTGGCGCTACCGCGTCGACTGGACGCCGCTGACCGGCCTGCCCGCCACGGGACTGCTGGACGGCGGCTGGCTGCTGGTGGCACCACGGGACTCCGAGCTCACCGAGTGGGCGACCACCGCGCTTCGCGCCGCGGGGGCCGAGGTGACCGTCCTGGTCGACCCCGGCACCGGCCGGGACGCGCTGGCCGCCCGGCTCGCCGAGGCCGTCGGAGCGTCGGGCGAGGTGTCCGGCGTCCTGTCGCTGACCGCCGCCGCCGGCACCGCGCTGCCCGGCTCTGTTCTGCCCGAGGGCGCCGCCGCCACCGTGGCGCTGCTCCAGGCGCTCGGCCGTGCGGGGATCGAGGCGCCGCTCTGGGTGGTCACCCGGGGCGCCGTCCACACCGACGGGCCGGACCCGCTGGACAGCCCGGCCCAGGCGGCGGTCTGGGGCCTCGGCCGGGTGGCCGCGCTGGAGAACCCGGAACGGTGGGGCGGCCTGGTCGACCTGCCGGCCACCGTGGACGCCCGCGCCGGCGACCTGTTGACGGTCCTGCTCGGTGAGGACCTCGGCGAGGACCAGGTGGCGATCCGCAGGACGGGCCTGCTGGCCCGTCGGCTGGTGCGCGCGCCGCAGGACACCGCCCTTCCGGCCCCCGCCGGCTGGCGGCCCACCGGCACGGTCCTGGTGACCGGCGGGCTGGGCGCGCTCGGCGCCGAGTCCGCCCGGTGGCTGGCCCGCCGCGGCGCCCCGCACCTGGTGCTGCTCGGCCGGCGCGGGGAGGACACCCCCGGTGCGCGGGAGCTCGCGGCCGAACTGGCCGGGTACGGCAGCAGGGTCACCCTCGCCGCCTGCGACGTGGCCGACCGCGACGCCCTGGCCGGCGTGCTGGCCGCCGTGCCGCGGGACCTGCCGCTGACCGCCGTGCTGCACGCCGCCGGAGTGGACGGCCCGGGCCGACTGGACGAGACGGACGCCGACCGGCTCGACGCGGTGCTGGCCGTGAAGACCGCGGGAGCGGTGCACCTGCACGAACTGACGAGCGGGCTCGGCCTGGAGCAGTTCGTCGTCTTCTCCTCGATCGCCGCGGTCTGGGGCGGCGGCGGGCAGGGCGCGTACGCGGCGGGCAACGCCTTCCTGGACGCGCTCGTGGAGCACCGCCGGGCCCGTGGCCTGGCCGGCACCTCGGTGGCCTGGGGAGCGTGGGCGGGTGCCGGACTGGCCGTCAGCGGGGACACCGCCGGCCTGCTCCGCCGCGGCGTCACCCCGATGGACCCCGAACTCGGCGTCCACGCCCTCGCCCAGGCCGTCGACCGGGCGGAGAGCGGGCTGACCGTGGCCGATGTGGACTGGGAGGTCTTCGGCGCGGCGTTCACCTCCGGCCGGCCCAGCCCGCTGCTGCACGGACTGCTGGCCGAGCCCGCGGCCGAAGGCGCCGAGCCGGCCGCCGCGGAAGAGGCCGACGAGGCGTCCGCCCTCGCCGCCCGGCTGGCGGCGGCGCCGCCACGACAGCGCCCGCAGATCCTGGTCGACGTGGTGCGCGCCGAGGCGGCCACCGTGCTGCGCTACCAGGACGGCCGCACCGTCGCGGCCGGCCAGGCGTTCAAGGACCTCGGCTTCGACTCGCTGACGGCGGTCGAGCTGCGCAACCGGCTGAGCCGGGTGACCGGCCTGCGCCTGCCGCCGAGCCTGGTGTTCAACCACCGCACCCCCCAGCGGGTGGCCGCCTTCCTCGGCGAGGAGCTGGGAGTCCCGGCCGAGGAGCGGCCCGCCGCTCCGGACGAGGCGGCGGTCCGCGCGGCCCTGGCGGCCATCCCGCTCGAACGGCTGCGGGAGGCCGGGCTGATGGACACCCTGCTGGGCCTGGCGGACCCGGCGCCGTCGGGCACGTCCGGCACACCGGAGCGGCCCGACGACCCGGACGGCCTCGAGGGGCTGGACGGGCTGGACGGCCTCGAGGGGCTGGACGACCTGGACGACCTGGACGCCGACGCATTGATCGAAATCGCACTGAACACCGAACGGGACGACGCCTGAGCCATGGAGAAATCGATGAACACCCGCGGTGACAAGGCGGTCGAAGCGCTCCGGGCCTCGCTCAAGGAGGTCGAGCGGCTGCGCCGGCAGAACCGGGAGATCCAGGCCGCGGCCCGCGAGCCGATCGCGATCGTCGCACTGGGCTGCCGGCTGCCCGGCGGCGTCACCGGCCCGGACGACCTCTGGAAGCTGGTCGCGGACGGCAGCGACGCGATCGGCGGGTTCCCGACCGACCGCGGCTGGGAGGAGACCTTCCCCGGCAGTCGAACCTACGCCCGCCGCGGCGGCTTCCTCGGCGACGCGACCGAGTTCGACGCCGAGCTGTTCGGCATCAACCCGCGCGAGGCGCTGGCGATGGACCCGCAGCAGCGGCTGCTGCTGGAGGTCGCGTGGGAGACCTTCGAACGCGCGGGCATCGATCCGCACTCGGTGGCCGGCACGGCGACCGGCGTCTTCGTCGGCGCCTCCCCGTCCGGCTACGACGGCGCCGGCCGGCTGCCGGAGAACACCGCGGGATACCACCTGACGGGCACCGCGAACGGCGTGCTCTCCGGCCGGCTCTCGTACGTGTTCGGGCTGGAGGGCCCGGCCGTCACGGTGGACACCGCCTGCTCCTCCTCGCTGGTGGCGCTGCACCTGGCCGTCCAGTCGCTGCGCCAGGGCGAGTGCGGCCTGGCCCTGGTCGGCGGTGTCGCGGTGATCAGCACCCCGGCGGCCTTCGCCGAGTTCGGCAAGCAGGGCGGCCTGGCCGCCGACGGCCGCTGCAAGTCCTTCGCGGCGGCGGCGGACGGCACCGGCTGGTCCGAGGGCGTCGGTGTCCTGCTGCTGGAGCGCCTCTCCGACGCGCGCCGCAACGGGCACGAGGTCCTGGCGGTGGTGCGGGGGAGCGCGGTCAACCAGGACGGTGCGTCCAACGGTCTGACGGCGCCCAACGGCCCCTCGCAGGAGCGGGTGATCCGGCAGGCGCTGGCCAACGCCCGCCTGGAGGCGGCCGAGGTCGACGCGGTCGAGGCGCACGGCACCGGCACCCGGCTCGGCGACCCGATCGAGGCCGAGGCGCTGCAGGCCGTCTACGGCCGGGGCCGCACGGCCGAGCGGCCGCTGCTGCTCGGCTCGCTGAAGTCCAACATCGGCCACACCCAGGCCGCCGCCGGCGCGGTCGGCGTGATCAAGAGCGTGCTGGCACTGCGCAACGGCGTGCTGCCCGCCACCTTGCACGTGGACGCGCCGACCCCGCACGTCGAGTGGACGGGCGGCGGCGTCGAGCTGCTGACCGAGGCCCGGCCCTGGCCGCAGGCCGAGCGGACCCGGCGGATCGGCGTCTCGGCGTTCGGCGTCGGCGGCACCAACGCCCACGTGCTCATCGAGGAGAGCCCGGTCGGGGCCGAGCCGGAGCCGGAGCCGGAGGCGCCCGCGCGGGGCACCGGCCCGGCCGTGTGGCCGGTGTCGGCGCAGAGCGCCCCGGCGCTGCGGGGCCAGGCGGCGCGGCTGGCCGACTGGCTCGGGCCGGACGTGGACGCGGGTGACGCGGCGTGGTCACTGGCGACGACGCGGGCCGGGCTGGCGCACCGTGCGGTGGTGCTCGGTGACGGCCGGGCGGCGCTGCTGGAGGGTCTGGGCGCGCTGGCGGACGGGCGTCCGGCGGGCGGCGTGGTCTCCGGTGTCGCCGTGGAGGGGCGGACGGCGTTCCTGTTCACCGGGCAGGGGGCGCAGCGGGTCGGGATGGGCCGGGGGCTGTACGAGGCGTTCCCGGTGTTCGCCGAGGCCTTCGACGCGGTGTGCGCGGAGCTGGACCGGCTGCTGGAGCGGCCGGTGAAGGAGGTGGTGTTCGAGGGCGTCGAGGAGCCGGACCGTACGGTCTGGGCCCAGGCCGGGCTGTTCGCGGTCGAGGTGGCTTCGTACCGGCTGCTGGAATCCTGGGGCGTGGTACCGGACTTCCTGCTCGGGCACTCGATCGGCGAGGTGGCGGCCGCCCACGTGGCGGGTGTGTTCTCGCTGCCGGACGCCTGCGCGCTGGTCGCGGCGCGCGGCCGGCTGATGGAGGCGCTGCCGAGCGGTGGCGCGATGCTGGCGGTCGAGGCGACCGAGGCCGAGGTGCGGGCGGAGATCGGCGAGCGGTTGGACGTCGCGGCCGTCAACGGGCCTGCCTCGGTGGTGGTTTCGGGGCCGGCGGAGGTCGTGGAGGAGTTCGCGGCGCGCTGGCAGGCCGAGGGCCGCAAGACCCGTCGCCTGACCGTCTCGCACGCCTTCCACTCGGCGCTGATGGAGCCGATGCTCGCCGAGTTCGAGGCCGTCCTGAAGGGTCTGACCTTCGGCGAGCCGCAGCTGCCGCTCGTCTCCAACCTGACCGGCGAGCTCGCCGGGCCCGGGCTGCTCACCACCCCCGGCTACTGGCTGCGCCAGGTCCGCGAGGCCGTCCGCTTCGCCGACGGTGTCGAGGCCCTGCACGGCGAGGGCGTCACCCGCTACGTCGAGCTGGGCCCGGACGCCGTGCTGTCGGGTCTGGCCGGACAGCAGGCCGGCGACGGCGTGTTCGCGCCGCTGCTGCGCCGTGACCGCTCCGAGTCCGAGACCGCGCTGACCGCGCTCGCCGCCCTGTGGACCACCGGCGCCGAACTCGACTGGCGGTCCGTGCTGTCGGCCGGCCGCCGCCTCGACCTGCCGACCTACGCCTTCCAGCGCGAGCGCTACTGGCCCGAAGCCCCGCTCGACGCGCCCGGCTCGGCCGAGGACGCCCGGTTCTGGGCGGCCGTGGAGCGCGCGGACGTCCCGGAACTGGCCGCCACGCTGCGGCTGTCGGACACCCCGGAGGTCCTGGACGGCGTCGTTCCGGCGCTCTCCGCGTGGCGTCGCTCGCGCCGGCAGGAGGCGGTGGTCGACTCCTGGCGCTACCGGGTGGAGTGGAAGCCGCTGACGGTGCCGGATGCCGCCGGCCTGAGCGGCACCTGGCTGCTCGTCACCGCGGACGGCCACACCGCCGGCGAATCCGCGCCCGCCGAGGACGTGGCCGCCGCCTTGGTGGCCGCCGGCGCGACGGTCACCCGACTGCCGCTGACCGGGGACCGCCCCGCCCTCGCCGGCCGCCTGGCCGCCGAGGACTTCGACGGCGTGGTGTTCGCGGCGGGTTCGACCGCCGCGGGCCTGCCGGTGCCCGCCGACCTCGCCGCCCTCCTGCTGCTGGTCCAGGCGCTCGGCGACGCCGGCTCGCGGGCTCCGCTCTGGTGCCTGACCCGGGGCGCGGTGTCGACCGGGGACGAGGACCGCTCGCGGGCACCCGAGCAGTCGCTGCTGTGGGGTCTCGGCCGGGTCGCCGCGCTGGAACACCCGGACCGCTGGGGCGGGTTGATCGACCTGCCGCCGACCGTCACCGCCGAGGAGGGCCCTCGACTGGCGGCCCTGCTCGCGGGCGCGGGCGGGGAGGACCAGCTGGCCCTGCGCAGGGCGCGGGTGCTCGGCCGCCGGGTGGTCCGGGCACCGCTGTCCGGGGCGCCGGCGGCGGAGTGGAGCACCGACGGCACCGTCCTGGTCACCGGTGGCACGGGTGCCCTCGGCGGGGACGTCGCGCGCTGGCTGGCCGGCCGGGGCGTGCCGCACCTGCTGCTGACCAGCCGCCGGGGCCCGGCCGCGCCGGGGGCGGACGAGCTGGTGGCCGAACTGACCGCGCTGGGCACCCGGGTGACCGTCGCCGCCTGCGACGTGACCGACCGGGAATCGCTGGCCGGCCTGCTGGCCGGGATCCCGGTCGAGCACCCGCTGCGCGGCGTGGTGCACACCGCCGGGGTCGGTGCGCCCGGCCCGCTGATGGAGACCGGCTCCGAGGCCGTCGCCGAGGTGATCGGCGGCAAGGCGGCCGGGGCCGCACTCCTGGACGAACTGACCGGGGACCTCGACCTGTTCGTGGTCTTCTCCTCGATCGCCGCGGTCTGGGGCAGTGGCGGCCAGGGCGCCTACGCGGCCGGGAACGCGTTCCTGGACGCGCTGGTGGAGGACCGGCGGGCCCGCGGTCTGGCCGGGACCTCGGTGGCCTGGGGCCCGTGGGCCGAGGCCGGCATGGCCGCGGACTCCGACTTCGAGGACTTCCTGCGCCGCCGCGGCCTGTCCGCGCTGGACCGCACGGTGGCGATCGGGGCGCTCGCCGGGATCGTCGACCGGGGCGAGGGCTGCGTGGCCGTCGCGGACGTCGACTGGGAGCGGTTCGGACCGGCCTTCGTCTCCGGCCGGCCCAGCTCGCTGCTGGCCGGGCTGGTCGACCAGGCTGGGCCGGCCGCCGGCACCGGTCCGTCGGCCGTCTCCTCGGAGCTGCGGGACTCACTCGCCGCCGCGCCCGAGGGCGAGCGCTCGCGGCTGCTGCTGGAGGTGGTCCGGGACCGCACCGCGCTGGTTCTGGGACGCCCGACGACCGAGCCGGTCGAGCCGCGCCGGGCCTTCCGCGACCTGGGCTTCGACTCGCTGACCGCCGTGGAGCTGCGCAACCGGCTCGGCGCGGAGACCGGACTGGAGCTGGCGGCGACGCTGGTCTTCGACCACCCGACGCCGGCCGCGCTGACCGAGTACCTGCTCGGCGAGCTGTTCGACACGGCCGACCAGGCCCCGGCGCCGCGTGCGGTGGTGGCCGTGGCGGACGACGAGCCGATCGCGATCGTCGGCATGAGCTGCCGGTACCCGGGCGGCGTCCGTTCGGCCGAGCAGCTCTGGGCGATGGTCACCGAGGGCCGGGACGGCGTCACCGGCTTCCCCGCCGACCGCGGCTGGCCCGAGGGCGGCAGCTACGTGCGGCGCGGCGGCTTCGTCGAGGGTGCGACCGACTTCGACGCCGGCATGTTCGGCATCTCGCCGCGCGAGGCCCTCGCGATGGACCCGCAGCAGCGGCTGCTGCTGGAGACGGCCTGGGAGGCGTTCGAGAACGCGGGCATCGACCCGCACTCCCTCGGCCACTCGTCCACCGGCGTGGTGATCGGCGCTTCCGCCTCCGGCTACGGCCTCGGCATGGAGATGCCCGCCAACGTCGAGGGCCACCTGCTCACCGGCACCGTCAGCAGCGTGCTGTCGGGCCGGATCGCGTACACCTTCGGCCTGGAGGGCCCCGCGGTCACCGTGGACACGGCCTGCTCCTCCTCGCTGGTCGCCCTGCACCTGGCGGCGCAGGCGCTGCGCCGCGGCGAGTGCGAGCTGGCCCTGGCCGGCGGTGTCGCCGTGATGGTCTCCCCGGGGGTGTTCGCCGAGTTCGACAAGCAGAACGGTCTGGCGGCCGACGGCCGGTGCAAGGCCTTCGCGGCCGCCGCCGACGGCACCTCCTGGGCGGAGGGTGTCGGCATCGTCGTCCTGGAGCGGCTGTCCAGCGCCCGCCGCAACGGGCACCAGGTGCTCGCGGTGGTCCGGGGCAGCGCCATCAACCAGGACGGCGCCTCCAACGGCCTCGCCGCGCCCAACGGCCCGGCCCAGCAGCGGGTGATCCGGCAGGCCCTGGCCAACGCCGGGCTGTCGGCCGGTGACGTGGACGTCGTCGAGGCGCACGGCACCGGCACCCGGCTCGGCGACCCGATCGAGGCCCAGGCACTGCTCGCCACCTACGGCCGGGAGCGCGCCGGTGAGCCGCTCTGGCTCGGCTCGGTGAAGACCAACATCGGCCACGCCCAGGCCGCCGCCGGGGTGGCGGGCGTGATCAAGATGGTGCAGGCGATGCGCCATGGTGTACTGCCCGCGACGCTGCACGTGGACGAGCCGTCCCCGCACGTGGACTGGTCGGCCGGCGCGGTGGAGCTGCTCACCGAGGCGCGGCCGTGGCCCGAGGCGGACCGTCCGCGCCGGGCGGGCGTCTCCTCCTTCGGCATCAGCGGCACCAACGCCCACATCATCCTGGAGTCCGTGCCGGCCGAGGGGGCCGCGGAGTCCGCGGCCGCCGAGGGCCCGCAGCCCTGGCTGCTGTCGGGCCGCACCCCGGCCGCGCTCACCGCGCAGGCCGAGCGGCTGCGGGAGTTCGCGGCCGGACACCCGGACCTCGCGGTGCCGGACGTGGCCCGCTCGCTGCTCTCCCGGGCCGCCCTGGAGCACCGCGCCGTGGTGCTCGGCACCGACCGCACCGCGCTGCTGGACGGCTTGGGCACCCTCGACGGCGAGGGCGTGGTGAAGGGCCGGGCCGTCCCCGGTGACGTGGCGTTCGTCTTCCCGGGCCAGGGCTCGCAGTGGGTCGGCATGGCGCGCGAACTCGCCGCTGCCGTACCGGTGTTCGCCGAGCGGCTGGCGCAGTGCGAGGCGGCGCTCGCCCCGTTCACGGACTGGTCGCTGACCGAGGCCCTGGACGACGAGGAACTGCTGTCCCGGGTGGATGTGGTCCAGCCGGTGCTGTGGGCGGTGATGGTGTCGCTGGCGGAGGTGTGGCGGGCGCACGGTGTCCGTCCCTCGGCCGTGGTCGGGCACTCGCAGGGTGAGATCGCGGCGGCGGTGGTCGCGGGGGCGCTGTCCGTGGAGGACGGTGCCCGGGTGGTGGCGCTGCGCAGCCTGGCGATCACCGAACTCGCCGGTGGCGGTGGGATGGTGTCGGTGGCCGCCGGGAGTGCGGTGGTCGGGGAGCTGATCGGCTCCTTCGAGGGTCGGGTGTCGGTGGCCGCGTTCAACGGGCCTTCGTCGACGGTGGTCTCGGGTGAGCCGGGCGCGCTGGACGAGTTGATGGCGCGCTGTGAGGCGCGTGGTGTGCGGGCCCGGCGGATTCCGGTGGACTACGCCTCGCACTCGGCGCAGGTGGAACTTGTGCGTGAGCGGGTGCTGGCGGATCTGGCGGGGATCAGCCCGCGGAGCTCCCGGGTGCCGCTGTACTCGACGCTGACGGGCGCCCCGATCGACACCGCGGGGATGGACGCCGGGTACTGGTACGACAACCTGCGTTCCACCGTCCTGTTCGAGCAGGCCACCCGTGCCCTGCTGGCCGACGGCCGCTCGGTGTTCGTCGAATGCAGCCCCCACCCGGTGCTGACCGTCGGCGTGCTGGAGACCGCCGACGCCGTCGGGGCCGACGCGGCCGCGCTGGGCACGCTGCGGCGCGGCCAGGGCGGTCCCGAGCAGCTGCTCGCGGCGCTGGCCGAGGCCTGGACCTCGGGCGCGTCCGTCGACTTCACCCCGGTCGTGCCCGTGGGCCGCCGGGTCGAGCTGCCGACCTACGCCTTCCAGCGCGAGCGGTACTGGCCGCGGGCCCTGGTCGCCGCGGGCGACCTGAGCACGGTCGGCCAGGTCGTCACC
Organism: Kitasatospora sp. NPDC005856; assembly: GCF_040629945.1. NCBI lineage: Bacteria > Bacillati > Actinomycetota > Actinomycetes > Kitasatosporales > Streptomycetaceae > Kitasatospora > Kitasatospora sp. NPDC005856. Next base: position 26,628 of record NZ_JBEXWT010000105.1, read on the forward strand.
GAGCACGCCCTGCTGGGCGCCGCCGTCCCGCTGCCCGGCGGGGCCCTGGTCCTGACCGGGCGGCTGAGCGCGGCCGGCCACGGCTGGCTCGCCGACCACGCGGTGCACGGCGACGTGCTGGTGCCGGGCACCGCCTTCGTGGAGATGGCGCTGACCGCCGGCGAGCAGGCCGGCTGCGCCCTGCTGTCCGAACTGGTGCTGCGGGCACCGCTGGTGCTGGCCGCCGGGGGCGGCGTCGCGGTCCAGGTGAACGTGGGCGCGGCCGACGACACCGGCGGCCGTACCTTCGAGGTGTACTCCCGCCCGGACGCCGCCGGCACCGAGCTGGTCTGCCACGCCGCCGGCGTCCTCGCCCCGGTCGCCACCGCCCCGCAGGACGGGCCCGACCTCGCGGTCTGGCCGCCGGTCGGGGCCGCACCGGTCGAGGTCGAGGGCTTCTACCAGGCGATGGCGGCGGCCGGCTACGGCTACGGCCCCGCCTTCCAGGGGCTGCGCGCCGCCTGGCGGGACGGCGACCGGGTCTACGCCGAGGTCGCCCTGCCGCAGGACGTCCAGGCCGACGGCTTCGGGGTGCACCCCGCGCTGCTGGACGCCGCCCTGCACGCCATCGCCCTCGCCGCCGACCCCGGGGCCGGCACGAGGCTGCCGTTCTCCTTCGACGGCGTCCATCTCCGGGCCGCCGGGGCCTCCGTGCTCCGGGTGGCGCTGACCGTCCGTCCGGAGGGCGTCGCCCTGCACGCCGCTGACCCCACCGGCGCACCGGTGATCGGCATCGCGTCGCTGACCCTGCGCGAGGTCGCCGCGGCGGCGCTGCGGCGGGCCGGCGAACGCGCCGTCCACGAGGCCCTGTTCACCGTCGACTGGACCCCGCTGACGCGGCAGGCCGCCCCGGCGCGGCCCGACACCTCGGCCTGGCGGGGGATCGACGCCGTCGAGGACGGTGCCACGCCCCCGGTGGTCGTGCTGACCGTGCCGTCCGACGCGTCCGACGCGTCCGACGGCGGGGCGGCTCGGTCCGTGCGCCGGACCACCACCGAAGTCCTGCGCGCCGTCCAGGAGTTCCTCGCCGACGAGCACTTCGCCGACACCCGGCTGGTGGTCCTCACCCGCGGCGCCGTCCCGGCCGCTCCCGGGCAGCCGGTGACCGACCTGGTCGGCGCGGCCGTCTGGGGCCTGCTGCGCGCCGCGCAGTCGGAGCACCCCGGCCGGATGCTGCTGATGGACCGCGACCCGGCCGGCGCGGACGCCGACTGGCAGGCCTGGGCCACCGTCGAGGACGAACCGCAGCTCGCCCTGCGCGAGGGCGGGGCCCGCGCGCCCCGGCTCGTCCGGAAGGGCGCCGCCGACGACCTCACCATTCCCGACGGGCCCGGCGCCTGGCGCCTGGACGTCACCGAGGAAGGCACCCTGGAGAACCTCGCCCTGGTGCCCGCCGCCGAGGCCGACGCCCCGCTGGGCGCCGGTGAGGTGCGGGTCGCCGTCCGCGCGGCCGGGGTGAACTTCCGCGACGTGCTGCTCGCGCTCGGCATGTACCCCGACCGGGCCGTGATGGGCGCCGAGGCCGCCGGTGTGGTGACCGAGGTCGGCGCGGACGTCACCGACCTGGCCGTCGGCGACCGGGTGTTCGGCCACTTCGACGGCGGCGGCCTCGCCAACCGGGCGGTCACCGACCGTCGGCTGCTGGCCCGGATCCCGTCGGGCTGGTCCTTCGCCGAGGCCGCCTCGATGCCGGTCGCGTTCGTGACCGCCTACTACGGCCTGGTCGACGTGGCCGGCGCACGGCCGGGCGAGTCGGTGCTGGTGCACGCGGCCGCCGGTGGCGTCGGCATGGCCGCCGTCCAGGTGGCCCGTCACCTGGGCCTGGAGGTGTACGGCACCGCCAGCCCCGGCAAGTGGGAGGTGCTGCGGTCGGCCGGACTGGACGACGCGCATGTCGCCTCCTCCCGTGACCTCGGCTTCGAGGAGTCCTTCCGCGCGGCCACCGATGGGCGCGGCGTGGATGTCGTGCTCAACTCGCTGGCCGGCGAGTTCGTGGACGCCTCGCTGCGGCTGCTCGCCGAGGGCGGGCGCTTCGCCGACATGGGCAAGGCCGACCCGCGCGACCCCGAGCGGGTCGCCGCCGACCACTCGGGCGTGCGCTACCGTGCCTTCAACCCCGCCGAGGCGGGCCCGGAGCGCGTCCGGGAGATCACGGCGGAGATCCTCGCCCTGTTCGAGTCGGGTGCGCTGAGGCTGCTGCCGATCACCACCTGGGACGTCCGTGAGGCGCCCGCCGTGTTCCGGCACATCAGCCAGGCCAAGCACGTGGGCAAGAACGTGGTCACCGTGCCGGCGCCGCTGGACCCCGAGGGCACCGTGCTGATCACCGGCGGCACCGGCACCCTGGGCGGCCTGCTGGCCCG
>NZ_JBEXWT010000106.1:0-28363 GCF_040629945.1 Kitasatospora sp. NPDC005856
CCCCCGCGTCCCGCGGGGCCGGGAAGACGTACATCTGCATGGCGGCCGCGCGGAAGATGGTGCCGCGCGGCCGGGTGCTGGTGCTGGCTCTGCTGGGGCAGACGATCAAGGCGCGGTGGGAGGTCGGCACACAGGGCTGGCGGTCGGTGTACGGCATGCAGGACGACGTCGAGCTGTGGTCGATGGATGTGCGCTGCACCACCAACGTAATCGGCTGGCGATGTGGCACGGCTCGGGGTCGGTCACCATCTTCGCTCGCTCGGGGTGCTGGTGGATGCCGTCGAAGACGCCTACGGCAAGGCTCTGGAGTCGCTGGACCTGGCCTGGTCGACGAGGGCCACCGGACGTCGGGAAGCCCGGGGGAGGCGTGGGCTGATATCCACCACATACCACGCCTTCGGCGTTTCTTCCCAGCTCAGGGGCTTGATCGACCATCCGGGGTCAGCAAAAGGTCAGCAAGACGCCCGGGAGTCGATAACTATGGCCACCATCAACCTCGTCCGCGGCATGGGCAGCTTCTTCAAGGAGTGCGAGCACCCTGAGAGCCGGTGGTCGAGGTGCCCGCACGAGTACAAGATCCGGTACCGCAACGCGGCCGGAAGGCAGACGGAGGAGTCGGGCTTCGCCACCCAGGACAAGGCGAAGGCCCGGCTCATCGAGGTGTACCAGGCCCGGAAGAACGCCCCGCAGAGCCAGCGCAAGGCGGAGCGGATCCAGAAGTACGGCCCGATGCAGTTCGAGCCCTATGTCGAGGAGTGGAAGGCCGGCCAGCGCCACCTCGGCGCCGCCTCCCTCCGACACCTCGACTCACTGCTGGAGCACCACCTCTACCCCGCCTTCCGCAGCCGCCGGATGGGCACCTTCGACCACAAGGTCGTCGAGGCCTTCATCCAGACCATGGAGCGCAACGGTGTCGGCCTCGCCACCCAGTCCAACGCCTTCGACAAGCTGAAGTCGATCCTCCTCGACGCCCACCGCCTCGGCCTCTATGACGACAACCCTTTCGACGGCGTCAAGCCACCCCAGTACGACCCGAAGCGCGCGGCCATCCCCTCCCTCTCCCAGCTCCAGGGAATACGCACCGCGGGCGACGACGCCTTCCTCGTCATCGCCGACCTGATGAGCGGCTGCGGCCTGCGCAACGGCGAGGCCGCCGCGGTCAACATCAACAACATCGTCGCCGACGACGTCTACCGCGTCACCGAGCAGGTCAACCAGACCACCAAGGAGTACGCCCCGCTCAAGCACCGCAAGAAGGGCGACTACCGCGACGTCCCGCTGCCGGCCCGGGTCAAGCTGACCATCGAGTGGTACGCCGAGAAGTACGGCACCGTCGACGGCTACCTCCTCCGCCACCCCCGGGACCTCAACAAGCCCTTCCCGTACCACATCCTGAACAACCGCTGGCAGCGCCTCGTCAAGCAGGCCGACGGCGCCGACATCCCCGAGGGCATGACGCTCTACGGCCTCCGCCACTTCTTCGCCTCGAACTGCCTCATCCACAACATCCCGATCACCGACGTTGCCGAGTGGATGGGCCACAAGAGCATCGACGTCACCTTCAAGATCTACCGCCACCTGATGCCCGGCTCCATCAGCCGCGCCGCCCAGCTCCTCGACCTCGGTCTGGCCGCCTGAGCGAACGAGGAGGGCCTGCCCCGGCGGGGGCAGGCCCTCCTCGTCGCTCCGGCCGTTCAGGTCACGCAGCCGACATGCGCTGCTGCTTCACCCACGCATGAACGTCGGACACCTTGAACTGCAGCTTCGCGTTCCTCCCGCTCCCGAACCTGTACGGCGCGAGACCCACGCGGGGAGCCTCCCGATACACCCACGTAACGGACATGTTCAGATACTCCGCAGTCTCCCTGACGCTCATGAACTGTTGGGCCACGGGACCTCCTCTGCAGCGGCTGCCAATTGCCGGAGAGGTTCACACGCGAATATCAGTTCGGCCGAGCCGAGGTCATCTGATAAGCACCGACCCGACTGTCCTCACTCCCTGCGACCACCTTCCCAGCGCTCGCCGCGAGGATTGGCGCGCCGTCGGCCGACGACAGCTCGGGCGAAGGAGCGGTCCACTACTGCCTGCTCGCCCGGACCACATGAATCAGCAGGTCGGGAATGACACCGACCTGCCCGCAGCCGACCTTCTGCAACACGCTTCAGGGCCTGGCTCTTCGGCCATCCACGGCACCTTGCGAGCAGGGCCGCGAGCTGGCGTGCGGCCCTGTAGGCGGTGGAGGACCGACCGGCACAGCCTGGCTCGCCGGGACACCCCGGTAGGCGGTCAGCGGTACTGGGCCAGCGAGTTGGGCATCCATCCCCAGATGCTGGTGCGGGCTTCGCTGGCCAGGCGTTTGTCGGTGGGCGCGCGCGACGTGGTGCCACAGCTTGTCGTCGCCTCCGGCGCGCTGGATGGTTTCGGCGAGCGTCATGACCAGTGCGCCGGCCATTGGCGTCGAGGGCGGCCGGGTCGTCGTCGGGCAGGTCGCCGATGAGCGGTGGGCGGAGCCGGTACCGCGTCCGCCGTGAACGGACAGATGCTGCTCGGCGAGGAACTCATCCAGAACCCGCGCACTGCAACTCATCGAGTCCAGGGGCGCCGCCGGGCCCGCCCGCGTCCACGGTGACTCGATCAGCCCTGACACGGCAACCCTGCGGCCGGGCGGGCGGGCGGACGCGAACAGCAAGGTAAAGGTTTCACCAAGAGCGCAAGTATGGCGCGCGGATGGGTCTATGCTTTTCGAGGTTTGAAAAGGCACCTCGTTCGGTGAGGCGTCTTCACGGACACAGGCCACTGACCCGACGACGTCGAGAGACGCCCAGGTTCAGGACAGATCCTCCCGAGTTAAGGGTTGATCCCAAGTGGCTTCCCCACAGCGGGGATTACGCCGTGGAGTGCCAAAGCTCTGACGAGTTGGGGTGAGCCGGTGGCTGTCGTGTGCTCCGGTGAGCTCCTTGCCGTGTCGATGAAACGCACCACGGGGTGCGTCGACCGGGAGGAGGCGAGAGACATGGATTGCAGTAGTCCGGGCCACAGTTGCCCCTACCCCCGCCTGCCCTCGCACACCTCCGGCACGCGGTAACCATCTTCCCTGCGCGTACTTCCGGCGTTGCGCCGCGCACCGCCGCCTCGGCTTCGTGCTGCCCTCATCGGCACTCAAGCCGTCGCGGTGCGCCGTGCTGCGCGTACCCGCAGGGGGGATCGCTGCTGCGTGCCCCCTGACCTCCCCCACTCGGGGGGACCGGGAGGCTCGTCATGACCACCAACGCCACACTCGACTCCAAGGTTCCGGCACCGAAGACCGCGGTGCTGGACGACGCCCACGTCGGCGACATCCAGGGCGCCCTCGGCACCATCCGCCTGGACGACACCGCCCCGCGCCAGGGCCTGTCCGCGAAGCTCAAGACCCTGCTGGCGATCGTCGGCCCCGGCCTGATCGTGATGGTCGGCGACAACGACGCCGGCGCGTTCGCCACCTACGGCCAGGCCGGCCAGAACTACGGCACCCACCTGCTGTGGACGCTGTTCCTGCTGATCCCCGTGCTGTACGTGAACCAGGAGATGGTGCTGCGACTGGGCGCCGTCACCGGCGTCGGCCACGCCAGACTGATCCTGGAGCGCTTCGGCAAGTTCTGGGGCGCGTTCTCGGTCATCGACCTGTTCCTGCTGAACGCGCTGACGCTGGTGACGGAGTTCATCGGCATCACCCTCGCCGCCGGCTACCTCGGACTGCCGAAGGTCGCCTCCGTGGTCCTGGCCGCGGCCGTGATCATCGCCTCGGCGTTCACCGGTTCCTTCCGCCGCTTCGAGCGGATCGCGATGGCCCTGTGCGTGGGCTCGCTGCTGCTGGTGCCCCTGTACTTCATGATCCACCCGAGCACCCCGGAGATGGCGAAGTCCTTCGTCACCCCGAACCTGCCCGGCGGCTCGGGCGAGCTGTCCAGCGTCATGCTGCTGATCATCGCGATCGTCGGCACCACCGTGGCCCCGTGGCAGCTGTTCTTCCAGCAGTCGTACGTCATCGACAAGCGCATCACCCCGCGCTTCATGAAGTACGAGAAGGCCGACCTGTGGATCGGCATCGCCGTGGTCGTCATCGGTGCCTCCGCCCTGATGGGCATGACCGCGATGGCCTTCGCGGGCACCGACGGCTTCGGACAGTTCTCCGACTCCGCCGGCTCCGCCCAGGGCATCGCCGACAAGGCCGGCCACTTGGCGGGCGTGCTGTTCGCCATAGCCCTGCTCGACGCCTCGATCCTCGGCGCCTTCGCCGTCTCCCTCTCGACCGCGTACGCGATCGGCGACGTGTTCGGCATGAAGCACTCGCTGCACCGCGGGGTCAAGGACGCCAAGGGCTTCTACGCCGTCTACGCCGGCCTGGTCGCCGTCGCCGCCACCATCGTGCTGATCCCCGGCTCGCCGCTGGGCCTGCTCACCGAGGGCGTCCAGACCCTGGCCGGCGTGCTCCTGCCCTCCGCATCGGTGTTCCTGCTCCTGCTGTGCAACGACAAGGCCGTCCTCGGCCCCTGGGTCAACGGCCCGAAGACCAACGCCTTCACCACCGTCGTCGTCGGCGTCCTGGTCACGCTGTCCGTCATCCTCACCGCCTCCGTCCTCTTCCCGGACATCAGCGCCGGCACGATCGAGGGGATCATCGCGGGCTGCGGCGTCGCCGGGGTGCTGGCCGCCGGGTACTCCTTCACCCGCCGCCGCACCGCGACGAAGGAGGACCCGATCGACCGCACCGGCCGCGACGACTGGCGGATGCCGCCGCTGGAGACCCTGACCAAGCCGGTCATCTCCACCGGCTACAAGATCGGCATGGGCGCGCTGCGCTCCTACCTGCTGATCGCGATGGTCCTGGTCGTCGTCAAGATCGTCCAGACCGCCCTCGGCAACTGACCCGACCGCCCGGGCGGCGGCCACCACCACCGGCCGCCGCCCCGGCCCCGGAACCCTCGACACCCCGCACACACGCAGGGGAAACGGAAGGAAGTACGGCCGTGCGCACCAGCCAGAACCAGCACCGGCAGCACCACCGCTGCCCCCGCGTGCGGCTCGCCCTGCACGACGGTGTCACCCGCGCCTACCGCCTCGACGACCCGGGCACCTGCCCCCACTCCGGCAGCGCCAACACCCAGGCCTCGGCCTACGAGCCCCGCGTCCACCTGGCCTACCTGCTCGCCCGCCAGGGCCACCGCGCCGCCTGGCTCGCCCAGTTCGCGGACCTGCCGCTCGCCGCCGCCCACCGCGTCACCCGCGCTGCGGCCCGCCCGTCGGCCCCCTGAGCAGAGCACCCACCGGGAAGCCCGCTCCGCTCCCGCCGCGCACCACCCCCTTCACCGCACGCCCTGGCCCCGGCATGCCCCGGCACGCCCAACGGCCGCTCCACGGAGGTGAGTCACCCGTGTCCGTCCTCGCCACGTTCCACACCGCGCCCCCGCTCACCGGCCGCCGTCACACCGGCCTGCGCACCGCCCTCATCGCCGTCGCCGACCGCCTCGCCGCGAGCCCGCTCGACAGCCCCGTCCTGAACGCCGTGGACGCCCAGGCCCCGGCCGGACCGCCGGTACGGCTGCGCGCCCGCTGGCAGGCCGTCACCGCCGCCGACGGCGCCACCCGCCTGGAAGCCACCTGGCACCCCGACCGCTGACCAGCCCATCCGATCCCGCCGAAGGGAGCACCCGCCATGGCCGTGCGCTACCGCAGGCTCGACGCCGTCTTCTCCCACCCCGCCACCACCCGGCCGCACCCGGCAACCGTCCCGGCCGCTCCGGCCGCTCCGACTGATGGGCTGATGGTCAACCTCGACCAGCGCACCGTCACCATCGACGGCCGCCAACTCGCCTTCCCTCGAATTCGAGCTGCTTGCCCACCTGGTCGCCAACCCCCTACGGGTGCACTCCCGCCGCCAGCTGATCGAGACCGTCTGGGGCCGCCCCGACACGGGCGACACGCGGACCGTCGCCACCCACATCGCCCGGATCCGCCGCAAGCTCGGCCCCGCCCACCGCGAGGCCATCGCCACCGTCCGCCAGATCGGCTACAAGTACGACCCGCGCCTGACGGCCGCCACCTGACCGTCACCGCTTCCTGATACCCCTCAGCCGTCCACACCCCGCCGACAGGGAGGTGCCGCCGTGCACAACCTGACCACCCTCGACTTCGTCCTTCGCCTGGCCGTCGGCGTCGCCTGCGGCGCACTGATCGGTGTCGAACGCCAGTGGCGGGCCCGGATGGCCGGCCTGCGCACCAACGCCCTGGTCGCCGCCGGCGCCACCCTGTTCGTGCTGTACAGCGAGGCCGTCGGCGACACCGGCAGCCCCACCCGGGTCGCCTCCTACGTCGTCTCCGGCATCGGCTTCCTCGGCGGCGGCGTTATCCTGCGCGACGGCGCCGGCGTACGCGGCCTCAACACCGCGGCCACGCTGTGGTGTTCGGCCGCCGTCGGAGTGCTCGCCGCCTCCGGCAAACTCCAGTTCGCCGTCCTCGGCACCCTCGCCGTGCTCGCCGTCCACCTGGTACTGCGCCCGGCCGGCCGGCTCCTCGACCGCGCCCCGCAGTCCGGCAGCGACCCGGACTCCACCACCCGCGCCACCGTCCACCTCGAATGCGACCGCAAGTCCGAGACCCACATCCGGGCACTGCTCCTCCAGGCCCTCGCCGCCTCCGGCCTCGCCCCGACCGGCCTGCGCGCCCGCCGCACCGACAGCGGCGACGCCACCAGCCTGCGGGCCACCGTCGCGATCACCGGGCAGGTCACCCCGGCGGTGGAGCTGGTCGTCACCCGGCTCTCGCTGGAGCCCGGCGTACGTGACATGCACTGGCACCTCGACGAGGAAGCCGACGACCCCAACCGCCCCACCCGGGCCTGAACCCGTACGACCGACCCCCAGGTCGGCAGGCCGTTCGAGTGGGCATGATGAAGACAGAAGGAGGCCCTGCGATGACCAGAATCGGGCTCCACTCATGGAGCAGCAGAGGGATCATCCTCTCCGCGGTTCTACTCCTACTCGCCCTCGAAGGGGTGGCCGTCGGCGTCGCCCCGGGCCGGCTGCGGCTCTTTCTCTGCGGGCTGCTGATCGGCGCCTCGGTGGCTGCGCTGCTCCTGGCCCAGTTGCTCGGCCGCAGCCACCGCGCCCACCGGAGGTCGGCGGTCCTGCCGGTCGGCGACGACGACGCCCAGTGGTTCAGTGCCCGCACGCTGGAGGGCTTCCCCATGGACGAGGTACGGCCGCTGCTGCGGGCGCCCGGTGCTCCTGGCCTGAACCGCCTCTACACGGCCTGGGTCTTCGCCACGCACGGGCACGACCCGCAATGGATCGCCCACCACCTCGACCTACCCCCGTCGACCACCCGGGTGCTGGTCGACGCCGCCCACCGCCACACCGCGCCGCTCGACGACAGCGCGCACCCGCAGGTCTGAGCGGCGGCCCTGGCCGCCTGACCGTTACACCCGAGAGGAGGCCGTAGTGATCACGGCCCTCGACCACGTCCAGTTGTCCGCGCCGCCCGGCAGCGAGCCCCTGCTGCGGGCCTTCTACGGCGACATCCTCCAGATGGCCGAACTCCCCAAGCCGAAGGCCCTGGCCGGCAAGGGTGGCTGCTGGTTCGCCGCCGACGGTGGGCGGGTACGGCTGTTCCTCAGCATCGAAGCCGGATTCCGGCCCGCCGGCAAGGCCCACCCCGGCATGGCCGTCGCCGCCATCGACGAGTTCGCCGCCCGGTTGGAAGAGCTGGGCGCGCTGGTGGTGTGGGACGAGACCCTGCCGCCGGACCGCCGTTTCTACACCACCGATCCGGTCGGCAACCTGCTGGAGTTCATCGAGGCCCGCTGACCGGGCGGGGCTACAGCGCGGATTCCGCCCCCGGTTCCAGGACGAACTCGGCGTCGTCGGCGTCGTAGTCGTACAGCTCGCCGTAGCGGCCCCAGTCGATGGCGGTCTCCAGCTGCCGCCTGGCGTCGTCAGCGTCGTAGCCCGCGCGCAGCAGGTCGAGGAAGAGGCCCTCGCGCAGCTTGTGGTTCTCGGTGGCGGCCAGCGACTGGACGACGGCGCGCACCAGCGGCGCGCGGCGGGCGGCGTTGCGGGCGAAGAGCTGCTTGCTGGTGAGGATGTCGGCGGCGGCGAACTCGCGCCCGGCCCCGGTGATGGCGAGCCGCCCGTCGCTCGTCGTCGCGAGGCCGAGCAGCACGGCGGCGTCGACGAGCGGCAGCAGGTCGTCGACCTCGAAGTTGAGCTCGTCAGCGATCTCCGCCAGTCCCTCCTCGCCGCCCATGGCGAGCAGGATCTCCAGGAGGCCGGCCAGCCCGCCGACGCTGGCCGGGGGAAGCGGCACGGTGATCGGGGTGGCGGCCGGGCGGCCGGGTGCCACCGCGGCCGGCTGCTCCTCGCGGCCGGTGAGGATGCCGTAGACGGTGTCGACCAGGGCCTCGAACTGCGGGGTGCGCCGGTCGCGCGGGCGGGGCAGGTCGACGGTCAGCTCGGAGCGGATCCGGCCGGGGTTGCTGGAGAGCACCAGGATCCGGTCGGCCAGCAGCACCGCCTCCTCGATGTTGTGGGTGACGATCAGGATCGACCTGACCGGCGCCTCGTGGCCCTCCCACAGGCCGACCAGTTCGGAGCGCAGGTTCTCGGCGGTCAGCACGTCCAGCGCGGAGAACGGCTCGTCCATGAACAGCGCGTCGGGTTCGACCACCAGGGCGCGGGCGAAGCCGACGCGCTGGCGCATCCCGCCGGACAGCTCCTTCGGGTAGGCGCCCTCGAAGCCGTCCAGGCCGATCAGGTCGATCGCCTTGAGCGCCCGGTCCCGCCGTTCCTCCTCACCGACGCCGCGTGCCTGGAGGCTGAGTTCGACGTTCTGCTGGACGGTGAGCCAGGGCAGCAGGGCGAAGGACTGGAAGACCATCGCCACCCCGGGGTTGGCCGCGGTGAGGGGGGTGCCGCGGTAGGCAACGGTGCCGGCGGAGGGGGCGATCAGCCCGGCCAGGCAGCGCAGCAGGGTGGACTTACCGGAGCCGGACTTGCCGAGCAGGGCGACGATCTCGCCCTCGGCCAGGTGCAGGTTGATGTCGTCGAGGACGGGCAGGGCGCGCCCGTCCGGGGTGCTGAAGGTCTTGGTGACGCTGTCGGCCTCGACGATCGTGGCGCGGACGCTGCTGGTGGTCATCGGGGGCTCCGGGATCGTCGGGGTCAGAGGGCGTAGCGGGTTTCGGCCAGGCGGTAGAGGCGGCGCCACAGCACGCGGTTGAGGGCGACAACGTAGATGCTCATAACGGTGATGCCGACGAGGATCTTGGGGAAGTTGCCGGTGGCGGTGGCGTCGGTGATGTAGGCACCCAGGCCGGTGGCGGTGAGGTGGTGGTCGCCGTAGCTGACGACCTCGGCGACGATGGAGGCGTTCCAGGCGCCGCCGGCGGCGGTGATGCCGCCGGTGACGTAGTAGGGGAAGATCGCCGGGAGGATGAAGGCCTGCCAGCGGAGTCGGCCCGTCACCTGGAAGCCGGTCATGGCCTCGCGCAGGTCGGAGGGGATGGCGGAGGCGCCGGCGATGACGTTGAACAGGATGTACCACTGGGCGCCGAGTGCCATCAGCAGGATCGCCCCGATGTTCAGCGAGATCCCCAGGGCGACGAACGCGGCAGTGGCGAACGGGAAGAGGAAGTTCGCCGGGAAGCTCGCGAGCACCTGCACCACCGGCTGGGCGAACCGGGTGACCTTCGGGTCCATGCCGATCCACACCCCGACCGGCACCCACACCACGGTGGCCGCGACCAGCAGGACGACGACTCGGCCGAAGGTGACCGCGCCCAGCCACAGCGCGTGCCCGAACTCGCCCAGGCCGACGGTGCTGTTCACGTAGTCCAGCGCCTGCCAGGCACCGAACACCACGATCGCGGCCACCGCGCCGGCGAAGAACACGTCGCCGGTGCGCTCGCGGCCCGCGGGCCTGGCCAGCGAGTGCTCGGCCAGGCCGAAGACCTGCATGCCCTTGTCCAGTGCCGTACCGACCGGTCGCAGCGGCCGGCCCAGCAGCCCGGGGACGCTGGAACGGCGCAGGAAGTCCAGCACGACGGAGCGCGGACGCTCGGCGGCCTCGGACTCCTCGACCCGGAACCGCTCCGACCAGGCGGTCATCGGCCGCCAGAACAGCACGTTCACGCCGATCACCATCACCACCATCACCGCGATCGCGATGCCGACCTGTCCGAGGTTGCCGTCGGCGATCGCCGCCGCCGCGTACGAGCCCATGCCCGGCAGCGCGTAGTGGTGGTTCAGCACGCTGATCGACTCCGAGGCGGCCAGGAAGAACCAGGCGCCGCCGAAGCTCATCATGCCGTTCCAGACCAGCGGGATCATCCCGCTCGGCACGTCCAGGCGCCAGAACCGCTGCCACTTCGTCAGCCGCATCACCCGCGCCGCCTCGTCCAGCTCGCGCGGCTGGCTCATCAGCGAGGCGTAGAACGCGAACGTCATGTTCCACGCCATCGCGGTGAAGATCGCGAAGATCGACGCGCACTCCAGGCCGAGCGTCGAGCCGGGGAACAGGTTGATGAACGCCGTCACCGTCACCGACAGGAAGCCCAGCACCGGCACCGACTGCAGGATGTCCAGCACCGGCAGCAGCACCTTCTCCGCCCGCCGCAGCCGCGCCGCAGCCGTGGCGTACACGAAGGTGAACAGCACCGAGGCGATCAGGGCCGCGAACATCCGCACCAGTGACCGCACCGCGTAGTAGGGCAGGTTCGACGGGTCCGTGGACACCGCCGCCGGGGCCTGGTTCGGCAGGAACGGCGCGTTCAGGCCGGGCGCGAGCCGCAGCAGCCCGTACAGCAGCGCCACCAGCGCCGCCGTCACCAGCACGTCCACCCACCGAAGCCCCGGCCGCCGCCACACCCCACGCGACGGAAAGCCACGCTCACCCGCCACCCGCACCCACCTCCGAGCACCCGACCGTCGGCCTGCCGCCGCCACTGAACCACGGGCGGACGGTTGCGGGAGGCGCCTGGACGACCGGTGCCGAAACACTCACCGACATGGGCGAACGCCACGGAGTGCTGCCCTCGCCCACCCCACGTCCACGCGCCCGGGAGGCATCACCACGCCGGTGTATTTGCGTACCGATGCAAGAAGTAGCAGACTGCCCCGAGGCGTCGTCTGATGCCGGCCCCGTCGTGAGGCACCAGGAACTGGAGGAGGCGGCCGTGGGCGAAGACCCTCCCGGTAAACAGCGCCGCACCATCCGTGTTCCTTCCGTCGCCGCCGTCCGCACCTGATACGACGGGTGGCCGTCGGCCTCGGCCCGCTCCCGTACCCGCACCGCTCCCCGTTTCCCGGCCTGCCTTCCGTGGCCGGGGCCATCGGTGCGCGCCGGAGGTTCCCGTCATGTCCGCCCTGAAACCGACCCCCGTCGGCTCCCGGAGCTCACTGCCGTCCCGGGTCGGCAGCTGGCTGTCCCGAATGACCTGGGTCGACGTGGTCGTCGCCGCCGCCGTCCTGGTCCTGCTCTACCTCGCGCTGCGGGTCGGACAGGGCACCACCGTCCGGTTCTCCACCGGCCAGAACGCGGGCGTCGACACCGACCCCGCTCGGCTGCCGTACTACGCGGCCCGGTCACTGCTGCGGATGTTCGCCGCGCTCGGCGTCTCCGTCGTCTTCACCTTCGGCTACGCCTGTGCCGCGGCCAAGAGCCGTCGCCTGGAACGCGTCCTGATCCCGGCGCTGGACATCCTCCAGTCCGTCCCGGTGCTCGCCTTTCTCACCGTCGCAGTGACCGGCTTCCTCGCCCTGTTCCCCGGCTCGACGCTCGGCCTGGAGTTCGCGGCGATCTTCGCGATCTTCACGTCCCAGGCGTGGAACATGACCTTCGGCTTCTACTGCTCCCTGACCTCGCTGCCGCGTGAACTCGACGAGCTGTCACGCTCGTTCCGGTTCACCCGGTGGATGCGGTTCTGGAAGGTGGAGGTGCCGTCCGGCATGATCGGCCTGGTCTGGAACGGCATGATGAGCTTCGGCGGCGGCTGGTTCTTCCTCGTCGCCTCCGAGGCGATCAGCGTCAACAACCAGAAGTACGCCCTACCCGGCGTGGGCTCCTACGCGGGCGCGGCCATCGCCGACGGCGACCTCGGCAAGGTCGGCTGGGCGATCGCCACCATGGCCGTCATGGTGACCGCCGTGAACTTCCTGTTCTGGCGGCCGCTCACCGCCTGGGCCGAGAAGTTCAAGAACGAGCAGTCCGAGGCCACCGAGATCCAGCGCTCCGTCGTCCTGGACCTCCTGCGCCGCTCCCACTGGCCCGCGCTGCTGGGCCGGCTGCTGCGCCCTGCCGGGCGGGTGCTGTCTCGGGCCGGACGGCTGCTCGGCACCGACGACCGGCCGCTCGCCGTCGACACCGGTCGCCGGCGCGAAGGCGACGTCGCCTTCGCCGTCGTCGCCGGCGGCCTGATCCTGTGGGGCCTGACCGACCTCGGCCACTACCTGGACGATCGGACCGGCCTCGGGGTGTTCGGCGAACCGCTGTTGCTCGGACTCGCCACCCTCGCCCGCGTGGTCGTCCTGGTGACAGCAGCCACCCTGGTCTGGGTGCCGATCGGCGTGAGGATCGGCTTCTCCCCGAAGTTGACCCGCATCGCCCAGCCCGTCGTCCAGGTGCTGGCGAGCTTCCCCGCGAACTTCCTCTTCCCGCTGGTCGTCTGGGTGCTGCTGAAGACCGGCCTGTCGATCGACGTGGGCGGCATCCTGCTGATGGCCCTCGGCGCCCAGTGGTACATCCTGTTCAACACCATCGCCGGAGCCATGGCGATCCCCACCGACCTGCGCGAGGCCATGGACGACCTCGGCGTGCGCGGCTGGCAGCGCTGGCGCCGTCTGATCATCCCGGGGATCTTCCCTGCCTACGTCACCGGCGGCATCACCGCCTCCGGCGGCGCCTGGAACGCCTCCATCGTTGCCGAGGTCGTCACGTTCGGCACCGTCACGCTCACCGCCACCGGCCTCGGCGCGTACATCGCCCGGGCCACCGAGCGCGGGGACTACCCGCACCTGCTCGCCGGCGTGGCCGTGATGAGCCTGTACGTCGTCGCCCTCAACCGGCTGTTCTGGCGCCGCCTCTACCGCCTGGCCGAGACCCGGTACTCCCTCTGACCACTCATGCGAGGCCCAGCCCGCACCACTACGCCCGGAGAACCTCATGCGCTTCAAGGCCCTGCGCGGTCTGCGCGCCACCCGTACCGCCACCAGGGCCGCCCTCCCTGCCTCCCCCACGCCCGCCAGCCGCCCGGCCGACGGCGAAGTGCTGCTGGAGAGCGTCGGGCTCACCAAGGCCTACGCCGGCGCGGACGGCGAGCTGCCCGTGCTGTCCGGCATCGACCTGAAGGTGCGGGCCGGGGAGATCGTGGCCCTGCTCGGCAAGTCCGGCTCGGGCAAGTCCACCCTGCTGCGCTGCCTGGCCGGCCTGATACCGCCCAGCTCCGGCACCGTCTCCTACCGCGGCACCCCGCTCACCGGCGCCAACCCCGGTACCGCCATGGTCTTCCAGACCTTCGCCCTGCTGCCCTGGCTGACCGTCCGGCAGAACGTCGAACTCGGTCTGGAGGCCCGCGGCGTGCGGCCCCGAGAACGCGCCGAGGCCGCGGTGCGGGCCATCGACCTGATCGGCCTCGACGGGTTCGAGTCCGCCTACCCCAAGGAGCTGTCCGGCGGCATGCGCCAACGGGTCGGCTTCGCCCGGGCCCTGGTCGTCGAACCGGACGTGCTGATGATGGACGAGCCGTTCTCCGCCCTCGACGTCCTGACAGCCGAGAACCTGCGCGGCGAGCTGATGGAGCTGTGGGACTCCGGCCAGTTCCCCACCCGGGCCGTCGTCCTGGTCACCCACAACATCGAGGAGGCGGTCCTGATGGCCGACCGCATCGTCGTCCTCGGCGCCCGCCCCTACGGCACCATCCGCGAGACCGTCGAGATCACCCTCGACCGGCCCCGCGACCGAGACTCCGCCGCCTTCGACGAACTCGTCGACCACGTCTACCGCATCATGACCGGCCGCCCCAAGGAGACCCGCCTGCCCGGCCGCTCGGACACCGTCCAGCTCGACAAGCGCACCGTCGCCAACACCCCCCTGCCCACCGCCACCGTCGACGGCCTCTCCGGCCTCGCCGAGATGATCGCCCGCCGCGGCGGCCGCTGCGACCTCGCCGACCTCACCGACGAGCTCGGCCTGGACATCGACGACATGCTCCCCCAGGTCGACGCCCTCGACCTGCTCGGCTTCACCGAGATCAGCGGCGACGACCTGCTGCTCACCGACACCGGCACCGCCTTCGCCGACGCCGACGTCCAGCAGTCCAAGACCATCTTCGCTCGCGCCGCCCTCGACGTACCGCTGGTCAAACTGATCACCAACAGCCTGCGCGGCAGGCCCGGCACCCTCGTTCGTGCCGGGTTCTTCCGCGACCTGCTCGCCCACCACTACACCAGCGAACAGGTCGACCAACAGCTGGAGACCGCCACCGACTGGGGCCGCTACGCCGAGTTGTTCAGCTACGACGCCGCACCCCAGGAGTACCGGCTCGACGAAAGCGCCGCCAGCCCCGCACACTGACACGGGAGGGCACGGAACGACCCGTCCAGCGCCCTCCCACACCGGCAGGTCCGGCCAGTTCGCAGCTTCGGCCGTCGGCCGGATCAGCCCGCCCGGCCGGTGGACGGACGCAGCCGCCCCAGCCCGGCCGCCCGGGCCGGCTGCGTCTCGACCACCACGGCGGCCTCGGCCTCTCCGCCACCACCACCGCCACCACGCTCCGGCCACTTGTTGGCGATCAGCGCCGCCTCCGTCAACAGCCCACGCACGTCGGCCGCCCGGTAGAAGATCCGCGTCCCCTCCCGCCGTGACAGCACGAGGCCGGCCGCCCTCAGCCTCGCCAGATGCTGCGAGGTGGCCGCCACGTGGGCACCCAGAAGATCGGCGAGCGCGCTCACCGGCAGCTCCCGGCGACTCAGCGCCCACAGCAACCGGTAGCGCGACGGGTCGGCCACCGCCTTCAGCATCGCCACCGCGCGGTCGGCCGCCTCCGTGTCCCACGCCTCTTCTTGCGCATCCATGCAAAGATCGTACCGGCGGGGCGCCCCGGCCCGTCCGGCCGAAGGCGACGGCTCCATTCCGCCGGCCCGACACCACCGGGACCTGCCACTGACCACGGCAGCCGCAGCCCCTCGCCCTACCGGCCCTGCCCGATCCACACGGCGATGAAAGCGACCCAGGCGAACATCGCCGAGAACACGACCACTGAACCGTAACGGCGCACAGCGCCTCCCTCCCTCGACACGGCGGTCACAACCAGTTGCGACGCTTGAAAATCAGATACAGACCGACGCACACCACACCCATCAGCCCGATCGCGAACGGGTAACCGAACGCCCAGTGCAGCTCCGGCATCTCGTCGAAGTTCATCCCGTACACCGTGCCGATCAGGGTCGGCGCGAAGAGGATCGCCGCCCAGGAGGAGATCTTCTTGATCTCGTCGTTCTGCGCGTGCCCCGCCTCGGCGAGCTGCTTCATCTCCTCGTTCTGCCGCTGCGAGACCAGCGTCGCGTTGACGGTCAGGATGTTCTGCAGCATCTGCCGGAAGCCGTCCACCCGCTCGGCGGCGTAGGTGGCGTGGTCCGCCACGTCGCGCAGGTAGCGCTGGAGCTCCTCGTCGGTGCCGTACTTGCCGAAGCCCGCCTCCAGGCTCTTCATGATCTCCAGCAGCGGACGGGTGGCCCGCTGCAACTCGATCACCTCGCGGGACAGCTCGTAGATGCGGCGGGAGACCTGCGGGTCGCCGCCGAACACCTCGGTCTCGATCTCGTCGATGTCGTGCTGAAGGCCGGCGATCACCGGCGCGTAGCCGTCCACCACGGCGTCCAGCACCGCGTACAGCACCGCCTCCGGGCCGAGCGCCAGCAGCTCCGGATCGTCCTCCAGCCGGCGGCGCACCGCCGAGAGGTCCGGCGCCTGGGAATGACGGACGGTGAGCACGAAGTCGGGGCCGACGAAGAGGTGGATCTCACCGAAGTCGACCTCCTCCGCCTCGTCCAGGTAGCGGGCGGCGCGCAGCACCACGAACAGGGTGTCACCGTAGCGCTCCAGCTTCGGCCGCTGGTGGGCGACGATCGCGTCCTCGACGGCCAGCTCGTGCAGGTTGAACCGGTCGGCGGCCTCCAGCAGCTGCGCCTCGGCCGGGCGGAACAGGCCGATCCAGGCCATCGTGCCGGGCCGGTCGGGCAGCTCACGGTAGATCTCCGACAGGCTGGCGGGCGCCTCTATCCGGCGCCCGTCGCGGTACATGGCGGCGTTCACCACCGAGCGCTCCAGCGAGACGCCCTCGGTGTCCGGCCGCTGCTCGGATCTGGGGTCCATCGAGTGCTCCGGCGCATCCGCGTGATCGGCCCGCGCGGTCGGCCGGAAGAAGGGACGCTTGCTCGCGCGTACGGCGCGCACACGCCAGTCGGACATGGCAGGAACCTCCACGGGTCGGTGTCCACCGCGCCCACCGCCGCCGCAGCGCGGGAAGACGAAGCGGCTGGCACCCGGAAGCACGACCTGCACACGAGGACCGGCCCCCGCAGGGGGATCCGCGGCTCAGCGGCGAGCCGGACCGGAGGGCCGGGGAAGCGTGCGCACGAAGCAACGGTGGGCGCCAGGAGCGATTGAGAACATCCCGGAGCGGGGCCGACTTCGGCCCGGACTACTGCACTCCACAGCCCTCACCTCCTCACCACCGCGACGCACACCGGCATCGATCCGAACACGGCCTTCAGGAGGATCGGACCCGCACCACGGCGCGCCGCTGCGGGAGAGGCGCCCCTGATCTCGTCAGAGCTTTGGCACGCCACGGCGTAGCACCCGCGGGTGCAGCCACTTGGGATCACCCCTTAGGCCGGGGAGACCTGTCCTGACCCTGGGCGTCTCTCGACGTCGTGGGGTCAGTGGCCTGTGTCCATGGCGACGCCTCACCGAACGAGGTGCCTTCACAACGGCGCCAAGTCTAGACCCGTCGCGGCACTGTGATGACCAACGGGTCAGAGCCAGTCGTTGCGGCGGAACGCCCGAAAGATGAACACGCACACCGTGACGATGAAGAGCAGCACCGCCGGGTAGCCGAACGTCCAGCGCAGCTCCGGCATGATGTCGAAGTTCATGCCGTAGATGCCGGCGACCATGGTGGGCACCGCCGCCAGTGCCGCCCAGGCACTGATGCGGCGCATGTCGGTGTTCTGCTGGAGCGACAGCCGTCCGCTGCTCGCGGCCAGGATGCCGTCCCATGATCCTGGAGCAGGAATGGGTCACCCCGAGCGGCATCGTCCGGGTGACCGACTTCATGCCCTGCGGCTCCCAGGTCCCCCAAGTCGTGCGGATCGTCGAGGGACTCAAGGGCATGGTGGCGATGACCTCGCTGTTCCGCCCCCGTCCCGGCTACGGCGCCAACAGCCCGCTCATCACCCGCGCCGCGCGTACCGGGGCCCCTCGGCTGTGCGCCACCACCTACCCCGACACCTACTGGCTCGACGGCCAGCACCACACCGTCACCGAAGACGGTGCCCGCGCCGACTTCACCATCACGTACGGCGTGTACACCACCTTCACCCTCACCTGGCAGCCCTCCCACCTGCCCACCACTCCGACCATCCGCAGCGCCCGCGCGGCACTCGCACGAACCGAGGAATTCTGGCGCGAGTGGGCGTCCCGCGGCACCTACCAGGGGCCCGACCGCGACGCCGTGGTGCGCTCGACGCTCGTCCTCAAGTCGCTGTGCAACCCGGGCGGCGGGATCGTCGCCGCGCCGACCACCTCACTGCCCGAACAGATCGGCGGCGAGCGCAACTGGGACTACCGCTACACCTGGCTGCGCGACGCCTGCCTCACCGCCACCGAACTCGCCCGCCTCGGCCACACCGAGGAGCCAGAGGCCCTTCGCGACTGGCTGCTCTGCGTCCTGGGCCGCGAATTCGAGAACATGCAGATCATGTACGGCCTCAGCGGTGAAACCGACCTTGCCGAACGAACACTGGACCACCTCCCCGGCTACGAGGGATCCCGGCCGGTCCGGGTCGGCAACGGCGCCGCCGGACAGCTCCAGCTTGACGTCCCCGGTGAGATCGCCGACTTCCTGCTCGCCGCCGAGGACGCCGGCCTGCCACCCTCCCGCGCCGCCGACGCGATGCTGCGCGCACTCGCCCGCTTCACCGAGGACCACTGGCGCGAGCCCGACGAGGGCATCTGGGAGATCCGCGGCCCACGCCGGCACTTCGTCCACTCCAAGGTCCTCGCCTGGGTCGCCATCGACCGCACCATCACCCTGCTGCGCCGCCGGCCGGACACCACGCCGAAGGAACTCGCCCGCTGGGAGCGACTGCGCCAGCAGATCCACATCGAGGTCTGTGAGCGCGGCTACGACCCGGAGCGCAACACCTTCACCCAGTACTACGGCGGCAAGGAGCTGGACGCCTCGCTGCTGCTGATCCCCCAGGTCGGCTTCCTCCCGCCGGACGACAAGCGCGTCATCGGCACCATCGAGGCGATCCAGCGCGAACTGTCCACCGAGGACGGCTTCGTGCTGCGCTACCCGACCCACGACGAGTCCGGGAACAACGTCGACGGCCTCTCCGGTCACGAGGGCGCCTTCCTGGCCTGCTCGTTCTGGCTCGCCGACGACCTCGCCATGATCGGCCGGGTCCAGGAGGCCCGCGAACTGTTCGACCGGCTACTGACTCTGCGCAACGACGTCGGCCTGCTCGCCGAGGAGTGGGACCCGCAGCTCAAGCGCCAGGTCGGCAACTTCCCGCAAGCCTTCAGCCACCTCGCCCTGGCCAGCACCGCCCTGCGGCTGACCAGCGTCGTCCACCTGCCCGCTCAACGCACCATGCCCGCCGGCGCACCCCCCAAGCGGGACCTAGGGACGCCCACGGTCGTGGGTGTCTGGTCGGAGGGCACGCGATGAGCAGTCCCATGCCTCCGGCGTTCAACCGCGCCGGCACCGCCCGAGCTAGGTCCTTTCTCTTGGATCAGCGGGCGGACCAGATGAAGATGCCCGCGATGTGAAGTCCGGCCTGGAAGACGGTGGCGGTCTTCTCGTAGCGGGTGGCCAGGCCGCGCCAGTTCTTCAGGCGGTTGATGCACCGCTCGACGGTGTTGCGCTGCTTGTAGGCCTGGCGGTCGAAGCCGGGAGGGCGGCCGCCGCGACGGCCTTTGCGCTTGCGGTTGGCGATCTGGTCGACCGGTTGCGGGAT
The DNA here is from genome assembly GCF_040629945.1 of Kitasatospora sp. NPDC005856. Lineage (NCBI taxonomy): Bacteria > Bacillati > Actinomycetota > Actinomycetes > Kitasatosporales > Streptomycetaceae > Kitasatospora > Kitasatospora sp. NPDC005856. Next base: position 19,273 of record NZ_JBEXWT010000106.1, read on the forward strand.
CACCGCCCGGATGCCGCGCCTGCGCAGGTGCTCGCGGATCGCCCTCGACGAGTAGGCCCGGTCCGCCAGGACCACGAAGGGCCGGGTTCGCGGCCGACCGATCGGCCTGGGCACCCGCAGGGCCGCCATGACGTGCTCGAACGCGGGCGCGTCGCCGGCCTGGCCGGGTGTGAGGACAAAGCACAGCGGACGGCAGCGACCGTCCGCGGCCAGGTGGATCTTGGTGGTCAGCCCGCCGCGGGAGCGTCCGATGGAATGGTGGGCGGGCTCGTCGGCCGGGGCCCGTTACCTTTTTCACGGCCTCGCAACGGGGCTCCCGGCCTCCGGGCCCGGCATGACTTGTGGCCCCAGTCGATCATGATCGAAAAGGTGCTGTCACCGGGTACCGGAGGCATTGGCAGACCGCTGATTAGGGGCACGAGCGCCGATCCCGTCCCGGGTGACGCAGGCTCTTCGTAACGTGGATGCCGGCGCGCTGATGCCGCAGCTGAGGCCGGGGAGGGCACGACCACTGTGGAGAGTGCACGTGATCGACACAGGTGACATCGACGTCTACCTGGGCCTGGACGTGGGCAAGGGCGAGCACCATGCGACCGCCCTGACCCCGGCTGGCAAGCGGGTCTTCGACAAGCGGCTGCCCAACACCGAACCGAAGCTGCGTGAGGTGTTCAGCAAGCTTCAGGTCAAGCACGGCACCGTGCTGGTGGTGGTCGACCAACCCGCCTCGATAGGAGCCCTGCCGCTGGCCGTGGCCCGCGACGCGGGCTGCCGAGTCGCCTACCCGCCCGGCCTGACAATGCGACGTATCGCCGACCTCTACCCCGGCGAGGCCAAGACCGATGCCCGAGACGCGGCGATCATCGCAGACGCCGCGCGAGCAATGCCGCACACGCTCCGCGACGTGGCGATGGCCGACGAAACCGTCGCCGAGCTCGAGATGATCGTCGGGTTCGACGACGACCTGGCCGCCGAGTCCACCAGGATCAAGAACCGGCTGCGTGGCCTGCTCACCCAGATCCATCCCTGACCGGAACGGGTCCTTGGCCCCAGACTGGACCATCCCGCCGTCCTTGCTCTGCTCGAACGCCACGGCGGCCCAGCCCAGTTGAGGAAGGCCGGGAGACGCCGCCTGGTCACCCTGCTGCGGCCCAAAGCCCCACGACTGGCCGAGCGCCTGGTCGAGGAGATCTTCGAAGCCCTCGCCGAGCAAAGCGTCGTCGTGCCCGGCACCGACGCCGCCGCGCTCATTGTCCCCAGCCTCGCCGCCTCACTCGGCTCCGTGCTCGACCAGCGCAAACTCCTCGCCGCCCGCATCGAGGAACTGCTGGAGGCCCACCCTCTTTCCCAGGTCCTGACCTCCATGCCCGGCATAGGGGTCAGGACCGGAGCCCGCATCCTCATCGACGTCGGCGACGCCGGCACCTTCCCGACCGCCGGCCACCTGGCCGCCTACGCCGGCCTGGCGCCAGTGACCAGAAGCTCCGGCTCCTCCATCCGCGGCGAGCACCCATCCCGCCGCGGCAACAAGCAGCTCAAACGAGCCTTCTACCTCGCCGCGTTCGCGTCGTTGTCACAGCCCGAGTCACGCGCCTACTACGACAAGAAGCGGCGACAGGGAAAGCACCACGTCGCCGCCCTCGTCTGCCTGGCCCGCCGACGCATCGACGTGCTCTTCGCCATGCTCCGAGACGGCACCCTCTATGAACCCCCAGCCGTCGCCGCCGCTTGACGAAAACCATAGGGGCACCTTTTCGATCATGATCGACTGGGGCCACAAGTCATGCCGGGCCCGGAGGCCGGGAGCCCCGTTGCGAGGCCGTGAAAAAGGTAACGGGCCGCAGACGGGGACGAACTGGAAGATCCGGGCCGCTCGCAGACGCGCCAGGCCCTCGGCCGGTCCCGAGGCGGGCCGACGACCAAGGTCCACCTCGCGGTCGACGGCCGCGGGCTGCCGCTGTCGATCGTTCTCACGCCGGGCAACGTCAACGACGCCACCGCGTTCGCCGACGTCCTCGACGGAATCCGCGTTCCGCGCGCCGTCACGGGCCGCCCGCGCACGACACCGGACCGCGCGCTCGGGGACAAGGCCTGCTCCAGCAGGGCGATCCGCCACCTGCTGCGGCGCCGGGGCATCGCCGTCACGATCCCCGAGCGCCGCGACCAGGCGGCCAACCGCCGACGCCGAGGGCGCCTCGGTGGCCGGCCGCCCGTCTTCGACCGGGTCTTCCACCGCGACCGGAACGTGGTCGAACGGTGCTTCGCCCGCCTGAAGCAGTTCCGAGCCATCGCCACCCGATTCGACAAGCTCGCCGACCGCTACCGCGCCGGAGTCGTCCTGGCCTCCCTGATCCTCTGGCTCCGCGACGCGACCAGATGATCATTTGTCAGACAGGCTTTAGCCGTCGCCGCCCGGGCGCCGGTCACGAAGGCTGCCGGGTGCGGACCACCGCGAGGATGAGGCCGGGCCGGGGCCTCGCCGCGCTGTCGGCTGGCAGGTTCGAGCGCTGCCGTCCGGACACGTGCGTCAGGCTTCGAGGGTGCGGTCGAGGCCCAGTGGCACCTCGTGCAGTACGAGGCGGCTGCGCAGTTCCCGCACACCGAGTTCGCTCTTGAGGCGGTCAATGACGGCTTCAAACTCGCGTGCGTCTGTGCAGGCCATCCGTAGTTGGAAGTCGTAGTCGCCGGTGAGTCTCATTGCGCCGATCACCTGGGGCACGTCGTGCAACTGCGCTTCGAATCCCTTGCGGTCCACGCCATCGCGCAGGCGGATGTCGCTGATCATCTGCATGCCGCGCTCGAATGCCTCCAGGTTCAGATCCGCATGGTAGCCGCGGATGACCTCGGTTGCCCGCAGACGGCGTACGCGGTCGGCCACTGTGTTGGCCGACAGTCGGACCTGGCGGCCCAGCTCCTGATAGGTCGCCCGGCCGTCCCGGATGAGCAGGGCGAGAAGCTCGCGATCGATGCGATCCATGTCTCAATGCTACAAATCCTCGGCGAATTCCTGCTACAACCGAGTTTGTCTCGGCCACGGGCCTGTCAACGCCGGGAGCTTCGAGCCAAAAGCGGCAGATTCGGTGTCAGCATCGCGGGTATGGAAATCCTGCTGCTCCGGGCCGCCCTGGCCCCGTGTCTGGTGCTGCTCGTCTCCGTCATCGCGCGGCAGCTGGGGCCGCGGCGGGGCGGTCAACTGCTCGGCGCGCCGACGAGCACGGGCCCGTTCCTGCTGCTGATGTGCTCGACCTACGGAACCGCGACAGCGGCGCGTGCCGCAGACGGCTGCGTGACGGGGACGCTGGTCGTGGTCTGCTTCTGCCTCGCCTACGGGCGCCTCGCCCGGGCCCTGCGGCCCGTGCGGACGCTGTTGCTCGCCCTGGCCTGCGCGGTCCTGGCCGGCCTGCTCGCCGCCATGTGCGGCAGCATCCTGCTGACGGCGGGCCTGACTGTGGTCGTGGTCTTCGCCGGTCTGGCGACGTGGCCCGCCGGAGGCCAAGGGGCCCGGCTGCCGCGCCGGCCGCGGACATGGGAGGTGCCGATGCGGATGGTGCTGTCGGCCCTGATGGTGCTCGCTGCTGTGGCCACTGCCCGCGTGCTCGGTTCCTTCCTCGGCGGCGTGCTGTCCGCGCTGCCGATCCTGCTGGCCGTTATGGGCACTGCTCTGCACGGCTCGGCCGGGGCGCCCGCCGCCGCCGACCTGATGCGCGGAGCGCTGAGCTCCGCAACTGGGACACTCTGCTTCCTGCTGGTGCTCGGTGCCGTCCTGATCCCGCTCGGCCCGGCCCCGGCCTTCCTGCTTGCCTTGGCCGCGCTCGCGATAGCCGACCCGCTCGCACGGCTCTCCCTGCCCCGCCGTAGGGGTCTGCAGGACGTATAGCTGTTCGACCCTGGCCATCCGGAACCGGCACAGTATCGGTGTCGGTCGCCCGCTGCTTTGGTTTGAGCGGTTTGTTGCATAGTGCATGACAAGCACATTCGAGGTGGCGGGCAGTGGCCGTCCAAGCTGAGGAAGTGTCCGGACGGCCGAGAGGCCGAGCCGTGGGTGGACCCGTTCCCGCCGCGCCGGCCGGAGATCGAGTTGCTGCGGGAGGAGTGCGCGCGGGTGCGCGCGCTGGCGATGCCTTGGGTGGAGGACCCGGCCACAGCTTGCTTCGGCCGCGCGCCGTTCGACGCCATCAATGACAAGGAGGACTGTGGGGAGGAGTAGACCGTCCCAGCACGTGGGAGGGCCCGCCACCGGCCGGTGGCGGGCCCTCCCCGTCACTCGCCACGGCACCCTGTGACTGATCACCACACCGCTGGACCACACCCGCTTCCCGGCCGCCGAGGTCGCTGCTCCCTACCGCGAGCGCCGGGAGACCGAGACTGCGTTCTTCGGCCTCAAGGTCACCCTTCGCGGAGCTGGCAGGGACCTTCGCTCAGGTACTCCACAGGGCGTTGACCAGTATATATACGCCTACCTGATCATGTATCAGGCTTCCCGGATCGTGATGTGCCATGCCGCGGACCACGCCAACCTCGATCCGGACCGCCTCTCGTTCACCGTCGCCGTCCGCACCATCTGCGGGTCTGTCATCCTCGCCCACTGCACCCCGGCGTCATCCCGGACCGCAGCAGAGAGATCGAGCCGACTGGCATCGGGAGCAGGGCGCGACGGACGTCGGGATCACCTGGAGCCGGTACGGAAGACCGATGGGATGGTTCGCCGGCGTGGTCTGAGTGCTGCCCGGATCGGGAGCGGACAGTGGCCAGTCGGGGTGGGTGAGCTGGTGGCGCAGGGCGTCGAGTCGAGCGAGGTGGTGGTCGAGGGCGGTGGTGACGGTGCTCGTGGTGGCGGCTACTCGTGCTTCGAGGTCGTGGATCCGCTTCAGGGGGTCCTGCCAGCGCCTTTCGGCGGCGGCAGGGTCAGGCGCAGCGTCGGTCGCTGTCATCGCGAAGCCGGGTGGTGTGGTGGGGGGAGGGCATCGAGGCGGGCTGCGAGGTTGCCCTGGCCGGTGCCGAGGTGGGGGCGGATGGCCGCGAGGGGCTCTATGAGGTCCGCGGGGTCGGTGGTGCCGAGCGCGGCGGTCAGGGCGGCCTGGGCGGTGCGGGCGCCGGGGGCGAGTGCGGTCATGGTGATCTGGGCGACGAGGACCCGAAGCTCGGCAGCGTTGTCGCGGGCCCAGGCAGTGACCGTTCGGTCGGCGGCCCGCCGGCCTCGGACGGCCTTGACGCGTTCCGCACCGGTACCGGCCTGGGTCCTGCCGCCGCCGGGCTTGAGGCGCAGGTAGCGGTTCTCGGCGGCCTGGCGACTGGCGACGCGCCCATGGGCTGGGCGCAGCCCGCCCCGGCCGCCCCGGTTTCGCCCGCTGTTGCTGCGCCGGTCGTCGCGGCGGCTCCAGTCGCTCCGGTCGCTGCCGGACCGCGCGAGCTGCCCGCCCTCCCCGAGGGCCCGGAGGGCGCCCGGTTCGAGGCCGTGACCACCGGGCTGGTGTCCAAGCGCCCGAACTTCACGCAGCAGGCCCGCTCGACGGTGTTCCTAGACGCGGCGACCGGCGACCTTGCGGTGCGCGACCGCGTGGTGCGCCTCGACCTCGGTGCCCGCACCCCGGGCGAGATCCTGGACGCCGTCCTGGCGACCGCTCCCGGCACCGAGCGGATCTACATCACCGCCGGCGCCCCGTGGCACGACGGCGCCGAGCGATACCACACGCTCAAGGACGCGGTCGCGGCCTGGCTGAACACGCCGTCCGAGCGGCGGACCACCGCCGTCGGCTCCGGCCGCGACAAGCTCGCCGGTCACTTCGTCCACCAGCGCCAGCCAGTCGGCCGCTACACCCCCGCCACCGCCCCGGACAGCGGCAGCACCGAGCTCCGCTCCATGGGGAAGTGGTTCGACCCGAACGGCGCCGACGTCGTCACCTGCCGCCAGGCGTTCACCCTGCTGAGGCAGGCGCTGCACCGGCACTGGGACGACGCGGTCCTGACGGGCTCACCGTCGCAGACCGGCCGGGACCTGTGGTCGCGCACCGTCCCCACCACCGGCAAGTGGGCCGGCGGCTACCCGGTCCTGTCCGAGGAACTGCGCGCCCTGCTGCACGCCACCGGCGGCCAGGGCCGCACCGAACTGATCCTGCCGCCCCGGGTGCCGGAGCAGCTGCCCGCGCTGGTGGAGTACGACCGCACCTTCGCCTACGCCAAGCACCTGTGGAAGTCCCCGGTCGGCACCCCGCGCCGCATCACCGCCGCCGCGTTCGGCGCGATGACCGGACAGGAACAGGTCAAGGCGCTGATGTCCTGCACCACCAGCAGGACGTCGCCGCCTGCGCCCGCGCGGCCGCCCACCAGGCCCGCCAGACCGTCGACCTAGGCAGTCTCGTTTGGATCATCGAGCGGACCAGAGAAAGATGCCCGCGATGCGGCATCCGCAGAGCTCAAAGCAGCAGCGGCTTGACGCTTATCCGCGTGGGATGTCTTGTCGGCCGGGACCACGTCCGGCCTGGTGCGGGGCCGCCCCCGTGGCCGGGGAACACGCAGGCGTGCCATCACCTTCGGGAAGGCGGGAGCGCCGCCTGCCTGGCCTGAGGTGAGGACGAAGGCTGGCGGGCGGCACCGGCCGTCCGCCGCGAGGTAGATCTTCGTGGTCAGTCCGCCACGGGACCGCCCGATGGCATGGTCGCCCGGTTCTCCGGCCGGGGCCCCTTGTTGCGGGCCCCGGCCGCGTGCTGGTGGGCGCGGACGATCGTGGAGTCCACCGAGACCGCCCAGTCCAGGTCCTCGTCGGAGTCCGCCTGGGCCATCAGCGCGACGAAGACCCGTTCCCAGGTCCCGTCGACGGCCCACATCCTCAGCCGGTTGTAGACGCCCCGCCAGTTGCCGAACCTCTCCGGCAGGTGGACCCACTGGGACCCGGACTGGAACTTGAACGCGATCGCGTCGATCACCTGCCGGTGATCACGCCACCGCCCACCCCTTCTCGGCGTCCGGTCCGGCAGCAACGGCTCGATCCGCGCCCACTGCGCGTCAGTCAACGACACACCAGACCAACGAGCAGATGATCCAAACGAAACTGCCTAGCCCACCGCCGTCTCGCGGGCACCGCGGCCCAGCCCCTCTACACCGTCCTCGACCGCGCTGGCCTGTACACCCACCACCAGGCCGTCCGCGACCTCACCCAGCACCTCGATGCCGCCACGCTGTGCCAGGTCATAAGCCGGCTGGAGCGCACCCGTACCGAGGCCGCCGCGCTGCGCGGTCCGGGGGAGGGCCGCATCGCCCGGCCCGTTGTGCGGCGCAGCAGGTTCTGATGGTCCGTTCCTTAGTGAACGGTGTTGACCTTGCTGTTCGGCGAGCGTTGGACGGGCGCTCCCGGGCCGGGCCCCACACCCGGCCTGTCGCGCAGGAAGGAACCGTGCCCTGCGACCGGCTCCCACGCCGATCGCCCCGACACTCGCCGCCGCCGTGAGTGCGAGGACTGTCAGGCCGGACCGGACAGCGGCGACATCCGCACCATCTCGATCGGCCGGGACGGAGCCGTCACGGACGTCTGGCATACCGACCAGTGCCCCACCTACGCGATCGAGCGGATCCTGCTGGAGGCCAGCGCGGAGAAAGCCAAGAAGCAGGACGCGTGGGCGAAGGAGGCATTCCCCGCCGCCCACGGCCGGCTACGGGAGGCTGCCGCGGCGCTCCCGGCCGGCACGGCCGCGGACCCGTTCGTCGCGGCCCTGCTGGAACTCGTCCAGGCCCAGGCCGACGACACCGGCCGCTTCGTGACCGTGTCCAGGTGGTGGGCCGAGATGTCGACGCCGAGCACGCGGGGGACGCGCGGCGGCGGCAAGTCCTGGCGTATGAGCAGGCACAGGGCGGTCGAGCACGAGATCGCGCAGGCCAGGAAGCGGGAGAGGCGGGCGCCCGCCCGGCCCGCTAACTCTTCCACGATTTCGCCGAGTTGGTCGGCGAGGCGGCGCGTGCGCCGCTGGTAGCGCTCGATCAGGCCGGGGACCTGCTCGCGGAACGTCTGCCGCGGGCAACACACCGGGCACGGCACCGGATCATCCCGGGTCCGCGCCGACACCCGGATGACCTCGCCTCCGTCCGTCACGACCTCGACGACGAGGGCCGACAGCCCCGAAAAAACCACACTCACAAGGTCGTTGACATCACGCACGCCATGCCAACGACGGCCGTCACACTTCGTTACCACCGATTATGGGACAGAGCCGTTCGCTGGACACACCCCCACCGCGCCGTCGGGCAGATCGAGGGGGAAGCGGTACCCGGTGGGCGCGGTGGCGTCCTTCACCGTGATGAGAGCACTGACACCGCCATCGCGACCGACGCGGGCTGCGACATCGACAGGAGCATCCGGCCGGGTGTAGACGACAGTCCCGGTCTCACTGACTCGACCCTTCGCCTCTGCGGATCCGGGCAGACCAATCCCCACACGGATCCCGGTGGGGTCGGTGACGGTGAGCGTGCCCGCCCCTTGGGCGGGGAGCTCCACACGCGTGCCGCCGGAGGTGCGTTCCGCGGGCACCTGCTTGTGGAGCGACCAGGTCGTCGGCGGGGGCCACCTTGTCGACGACGGCAGCCCCGGGTTCGGCGGCGGGCGCTTGTGCCGCCAGAGCCAGCGCCACGCCGGTGACAAGGGCGACGCTCGTTAATCCCGCCACGGCGGCCAGCGATGTCCTGGTGAGGACGGAAGACATCATGAATTTGACCCTTCAAAGATCAGTGAGGGCACGGCAGGAGGACAGCAGAACGGCGAAGACCGTCTGCCAGGTGACCGCTGATTCGGTTGGCGGGATCCGGATCGACCGAATCCGCGGCCGTGTAGTGATCTGTCACCGAAACCTACTGACCAGCACGCTGGTGGCGGTCCGTCATGCGCGACGATTTCGGAGGCCGAGGCCAAAGAATCCTGACTCTGGGGTCAGGAGGAGTGGTGTCGGACCACCAGGAACCCTGCTCTCGGGGCGGGCGATGGACGACACGGACCTGTCGGAGCTTCTCGATGACGGGATGCCCTGCGTCTTTGAGCAGGCCGTCATCCCGAACGCAGAGGACCGCGAGGCGGCCGCTTCCCGTGTCCGGGAGGCTGAAAGGCCGAGCG
>NZ_JBEXWT010000107.1:0-28359 GCF_040629945.1 Kitasatospora sp. NPDC005856
TTGGGGTGGGGGCGTTATTTTCGTTTTGGGGTGGGGGGTTTCGTGTTGGGGTTTTTGGGGGGGGGGGGGGGGGGGGGGGGGCCCGGGGGGGGGTTGGGGTGGCCGCGGCCCGGGGGGCCCGGGGGGGGCCCGTGGGGGCGCCGGGTGGGGCGGGTGCCGCGCCGGCCGCGTCCGCCTCGGCGGCGGCTTCGGGGAGTGCGCCGTCCGCGGTGGCCTCGTCGGCGCCGTCGGCCGCCGCGCCGAGCGCGGTGCCCGTGCGCCGGGTGCTCACCGAGGCGGAGAGCAAACCGGTGTACGACCTGGATCCGGAACGGCGGGTGGTGGCGCTCACCATCGACGACGGTCCGGACCCCCACCACACGCCGACCGTGCTGGCCCTGCTGGAGCAGTACGGGATCAGGGCGACGTTCTTCCTGATCGGCGAGAACGCGGCCGAGCACCCCGCGCTGGTGCGGGAGATCGCGGACCGCGGCCACCACATCGCCAACCACACCTGGACCCACCCGGACCTGCGGAGCCTGTCCGAGGCCAAGGTGCGGGACGAGCTGGAGCGCACCTCCGAACTGCTGCAACGTTCCACGGGCCGGCAGCCCACCTGGTTCCGCGCGCCGGGCGGGGACTGGTCGGCGGCCTCGCTGAAGGTGGCCGCCGACCTCGGGATGCGGAACATGGCCTGGTCGGTGGACCCGCGGGACTGGGCCCGGCCCGGGACCTCGGCGATCATCGACCGGATCCTCAAGAACGTCCGGCCCGGGTCGATCGTGCTCAACCACGACGGCGGTGGGGACCGGTCGCAGACGGTGGCGGCGCTGAAGGCGTACCTGCCGGTGCTCGTCGATTCGGGGTACTACTTCACCGCTCCACCGAACTGAGAGGCTGTCCGGTGAGTTTCCGTAGGACGACGGGTAGCGGTTTTAACCTTTAAACCACTCGAATAGGTGGATTAGAAGAAGCGTTTCTGCGGATTTTGGGCCTCTAGGGTGATCTCGCACCGATGAATCCCGGTACCGCCGAGTACCACCTGAAAGGCCCTCACTCATGCGTCTCCGCAACGCCGTGCTCGCCGCCGTCAGCGCCGTCGCCCTCGTCCTCGCCGTTCCGTTCTCCGCCAACGCCGCGGAGGGCGACTTCCTCTACAAGGTCGGCCCCGGGGTCGTCACCGGCCTGGCCGACCCGCAGAGCGGCGAGTGCATCGACCTGCCGTGGACGACCGAGGAGGCTCCGGGCTTCGCGCCGGAGAACCTCACCCGCTCCACGGCCACGGTCTACCTGGACTTCGGCTGCGAGGGTGACGTCTTCTACGTCATGAACCCCGGCAAGAAGCTCGGCGACCGGCTGAAGCTGCGCTCCGTCGTCTTCTCCTGAGCGGACCGTCACCGCGTATCCGGCCGCCCGGTGCCGGGTCCCGAACCGCCGAACGGCCCCACCGCGCTTGCTGTGGGGCCGTTCGGGTGAGCGGCGTAGCGTGACTGATGAGGGGGCGCCGTCCCGGCCGCGGAGGAGGAAATCATGTCCGTACGGGAACCGGACGCGGTCAAGCAGGAGGCCTTCGGCGGGCGCGTGCTGCAGGTCCTCAACGACGCCTGTCTGGGACTGATGACCAGCATCGGCCACCAGACCGGCCTCTTCGACCTGATGGCCGGGCTGGCCCCCTCGACCGGCGAGGAGATCGCGCGGGCCGCCGGGCTCGACGAGCGCTACGTGCGCGAGTGGCTGGGCTGCATGGTCGTCGCCGGCTTCGTGGAGTACGACCCGCGGGAGCGCACCTACGTGCTGCCGCCCGAGCACGCGGCGTCACTGACCAGGGCGGCCGGGCCGGACAACCTGGCCGGGATGATGCCCTTCCTCGCGATGATGGGCGAGGTCGAACAGGAACTGCTCGGGCACTTCCGCACCGGCGGCGGCATGCCGTACTCGGCGTACCCGCGCTTCCAGCGGCTCCAGGCCGAGGAGAGCGCCCGGGTGTACGACCTGGCGCTGGTGGACGCGATCGTGCCGCTGGTGGACGGGTTGGCCGGGCGGCTGCGGGCCGGGATCGACGCGGTGGACATCGGCACCGGGCAGGGGCACGCCGTCACGGTGCTCGCCCGGGCCTTCCCGGAGAGCCGTTTCACCGGCATCGACATCTCCGCCGAGGGAGTCGCCGCCGCCCGTGCGTCGGCAGCCGACCTGGGCCTGCGCAACGTCCGGTTCGAGGTCGCCGACTCGGCGCAGCTGGACGGGGAGTACGACCTGGTCACCGCCTTCGACGTGATCCACGACCTGGCCCGCCCGACCCGCACGCTGGCCGCCGTCGCGGGCGCGCTGCGGCCCGACGGCGTCTTCCTGATGGGCGACATCGCCGCCAGCAGCGAGCTGGCGGAGAACATCGGCCACCCGCTGGCGCCCGCGCTCTACACCTTCTCGACCTTCTACTGCATGACGGTCTCGCTCGGCGAGGGCGGGGAGGGCCTCGGGACGGTCTGGGGCGAGCAGACCGCCCGCCGGATGCTGGCGGAGGCCGGGTTCCGCTCGGTGGAGGCGAAGAGCGTCGAGGGGGACGTGCTGAACCTCTACTACGTGGCGCGGCTGGACGGCGCGGCGAGCGGCTGACGGGCGTGGCGGACGGCTGACCGGCGCGTTCCCGGGCCGGGCGCCCCGGCAAGGGCCGGCGGGTGGCCCGGGCCGGGCGGGCGGCGTAGGTTCGAACTGTCCGGCCCGGTCGCCGGTGCCTCGCCGTGCCCGTACGGCCGTCCGTGCCCGTGGTCGGGCGTCGCAACCTGGGCAGAGCGAAGGAGGGCCTGGGATGACCGGCAACGGTTACGCGCACCCCGAGGCGTTGGTCCGCACCGAATGGCTGGCCCACCACTTGGACGACGGCACGATCCGGGTCGTCGAGGTGGACGAGGACACCGAGGCCTACGACCGGGACCACATCCCCGGCGCCGTCGGCTGGAACTGGACGACCGATCTGCACAGCCAGGTCGGCCGGGACTACATCGACCGCGACGGCGTCCAGCACCTGCTGCGGGCGGCCGGGGTCGAGGACGACACCACCGTGGTGCTCTACGGCGGCAACAACAACTGGTTCGCCGCCTACGCCTACTGGCTGTTGCGGCTGCGCGGCTTCGGGCCGGTGCGGCTGCTGGACGGCGGGCGCAAGAAGTGGGAGCTGGAGGAGCGGGAGCTCACTCCCGAGGTGATGGACTACCAGCACACCGGCTACCGGCTCGACGGGCCCGAACGGCCGGAGCTGCGGGCGCTGCGGGACGAGGTCCTGGCCAAGGCCGAGGTGTTCGCCAAGCCCGGGGCGGACGCGGTGCTGGTGGACGTCCGCTCGCCGGCCGAGTTCCGGGGTGAGCTGATCGCGCCCCCGCACCTGCCGCAGGAGCAGGCGCAGGTTCCCGGGCACATCCCGGGCGCGGTCAACATCCCCTGGTCGCAGGCGGCCAACGACGACGGGTCGTTCCGCTCGGCGGAGGAGCTGCGGGAGCTGTACGGGGGGAGGGGCGTGGAGTCGGAGCGCGAGGTGATCGCGTACTGCCGGATCGGCGAGCGGTCCGCCCACACCTGGTTCGCGCTCACCGAGTTGCTCGGGTACCCGCACGTGAAGAACTACGACGGCTCGTGGACGGAGTACGGCTCGCTGGTGCGGGCGCCGGTGGCGATCGGGGCGTGACGGGCGGGCCGGGCGCGGGTGAGGGGGTGATCGGTCGGAATGCCGTGATGTCGGCGCGTTTCATCTCATGAACATTTCATGATCGGGGAGTGGAAGAGGGGCTGCCGGGACAAGGATCGATTCAACCCAATCGTTCCGGTGATCCTGGAGGACCACGTGCGCAAGAGACTGATCGTCTCCGCTGCCAGTGCCCTGAGCCTTTTCCTGGCCGTCCCCGCCTCGGCTTCCGGCTTCCAATCCGGCGCCGCCGGGGTCGGAGACTCCTACTACCCGACCTACGGCAACGGCGGCTACGACGTCTCGCACTACGACATCCGGCTGAAGTACCAGCCCGCCACCGACGAGCTGGAGGGCACCACCACCATCCTCGCCACCGCCACCCAGGACCTCTCCCGGTTCAACCTGGACTTCGCGCTGAACGTCTCGGAGGTCCGGGTCAACGGGCGGGTCGCGTCCTTCACCACCAGCGGCGAGCAGGAGCTGGAGATCACCCCCGCCCGGCCGCTGCTCAAGGGCAGCCAGGCCACCGTCGTGGTCCGCTACAAGGGCGTGCCGTCCACCGTGAAGAAGTACGGCTTCACCGCCTGGCTGCGCACCCCGGACGGTGCGGTGGCGGCGGGCGAGCCCGAGTCGGCCTGGTGGTGGTTCCCGAGCAACGACCACCCGAGCGACAAGGCCACCTACGACATCTCGGTGCTGGTGCCGGACGGCAACCAGGTGATCAGCAACGGCGTGCTGGCGGGCACCAGCTCGCAGGCGGGCTGGACCCGCTACAGCTGGCGGGAGAACAAGCCGCAGGCGACGTACCTGGCCACGCTGGCGGTCGGGAAGTTCGACGTCACCAAGGACACCACGCCGAGCGGACTGCCGGTCTACAACGCCTACAGCAAGGACCTGGGCGACAACGCCGACGCGGCCCGGGCGAGCGTCGAGCGCACCGGCGAGCTGGTGGACTGGCTCAGCGGCTACCTCGGCGAGTACCCGTTCAGCTCGGTCGGCGGCTACGTCCCCAACGTCCCGACCGGGTTCGCCCTGGAGACCCAGACCAGGATCTTCTACAGCCCCCGGCAGTTCGCCAAGGGCTCCAACACCTCCGTGGTCGTGCACGAGCTGGCCCACCAGTGGTACGGGGACAGCGTCTCGCTCTCGCGCTGGAGCGACATCTGGCTGAACGAGGGCTTCGCCCGCTACGCGCAGTTCCTCTGGTCCGAGCACGAGGACGAGGGCACCGCCCAGGAACTGGCCGACTACGTCTACGCCTCGCACCCGGCCGACGACCCGTTCTGGACCATCAAGCCGGGGGACCCGGGCCCGGACAACCAGTTCTCCAGCGCCGTGTACGAGCGTGGTGCGGTGGCCGTCCAGGCGCTGCGCAACGCCGTCGGGGACGAGAAGTTCTTCCGGATCCTGAAGGGCTGGCCCACCGAGCGCCGCTACGGCAACGCCACCATCCCCGAGTTCCAGGCCTACGCGGAGAAGATCTCGGGCCAGAAGCTCGGGGACGTGCTGAACACCTGGCTGTTCACCGCGAGCAAGCCGGCCGTGGGGCCGGTGCCGCCGGGCACGGCGGCTTCGGCTTCGCTGGCGCCCGGTGCGGACGACAGCCGTCCGCCGGTGGAGCCGAAGTCCTGGAAGAAGATCCAGGAGACCAACTCGCTGCACGAGGCGCACAACTGACGGAACGTCCGATCGGCCGGAGTGACGGCTTCGCGCACCGCCTGCGAAGCCGTCACTCCGGCGCGCTTCGACCGGTGGCACCGGGCACCGCCGCCGTGGCCTCGCCGGCGCCGGGCGCGGACGCCGCCCGGGACGCGGGGCCCGTCGGCCCGGACCCAGGGGCCCTACGCCCGCTCGGGGCCGTCCGCTGCCAGCAGTTCGGTGAGGCGGCGGACGGCGAAGGGTATGAGCTCGCGGACCGGGACCAGGCGGCAGGGCGCGTCGCCGACCAGGACCTCGCGGATGCCCGCCAACTCCTCGAACTCCCGCCCCACGACCGGGAAGTGGGTGTCGTTGTCGTCCCCCACGTCCGGCGCCTCGATCCACACCCGCTCGCCCTGGATCGCCATCGGGAAGCGGCGGAGCTTGAGCCGGCGGTTGGGCGCGAAGGTCTCGGCGTAGTGCAGGAAGGAGTTGCGGTTGTGGCCGACACCGACCAGCAGCACGTACCCGCCGAGGTCGTGCAGCGCGCCGAACGGCGACTCCCGGCCGACGGCGAAACCGAGCGAGCGCCGGGCGGTGACCTCCCGGGCGTGGGCGCCGACGGCCGCGACCGAGACCTGCGGGTGGGTGCTGCGCAGGCTCTCCGGCAGGGCGCGCAGTGCCTCCGCCACCGCGCCCGTGGCGGAGGGCAGCTCGGAGTGGAACAGCGGGACGGCGCGCCGGAGTTCGGCCACCTCGGGACTGAGCGGGCCGCCGTGCCCGGGGGCCGGGTCGCGGACGGTGTCGGAGGTGAAGGTGGGCGCGGCGACGGTGCCGCCGGGGCCGACCGCCTCGCGCAGGCTGGCCACCACGGCGGCCGCGCCGCCCTCGACCCGGCCGAGGCTGGAGAGCGAGGAGTGCACGATCAGCGCCATGCCCGCACGGACGCCCGCCCGGTGCCAGCCCTCGACGAGATCGGCGGTGGTGAGCGGGCCGGTGCCCGGTGTGGTCATGGTGCCCCCTGGTGACGGCGGTGCTGTTCGTGTCGGGATGGTTCGGGGCCGACCATAGCGGGTGGCACTGACAATCGATCAGGACGGGGGTGTGGTCCGCCGGTCCGCCGCTTCGCCCACCGCCTGGCTCGCGGCCGGGCCCACCGTCCGGCTCGCGGTCGGGCCGGCCGTCCGGTTCACGGTCGGGCGGCCGGACGCAGGCGCGGGTAGTCGGTGTAGCCGGTGGCCTCCTGGCCGTAGAGGTGGGTGGGGTCGACGGGGGTGAGCGGGGCGTCGGCGGCGAACCGTTCCGGCAGGTCGGGGTTGGCGATGAAGGCGCGGCCGTAGGAGACCAGGTCGGCCAGGCCGGCGCCGAGCAACGCCTCGCCGCGCTCGCGGTCGGTGGCGGCGCGGTTCTCGCCGACGTTGCCGATCAGCGGGCCGGACCAGCGCGGTCGCAGGTCGGCCAGGGCCGGGTAGTCGTCGTTGTCGGTGAGGTGGAGGTAGGCCAGGCCGAGGGCGTCGAGTTCGGCGAGCAGCGCGCGGTACACCGGTGCGGGGTCGGCCTCGTGCATGCCGAACTGCGGGTTGCCGGGGGACAGCCGCAGGCCCAGGCGGTCGGCGCCGACGGCCTCGGCGACGGCGGTGACCAGCTCGATCGGGAAGCGCAGGCGGTCGGCGAGGGTGCGCGGGCCGTACTCGTCGGTGCGCAGGTTGGTGTTGTCGGCCAGGAACTGGTGGATCAGGTAGGAGTTGGCGCCGTGCAGTTCGACGGCGTCGAAGCCGGCGTCGAGGGCCAGGCGGGCGGCGGCGACGTGGTCGGCGACCGTGCGGCGGATCTCCTCGCGGGTCATGGCGCGCGGGGTGACGGCCTCGGCCTTGCCGCCGTCCCTGGTGTGCACCGGGCCCGGGGCGGGGACGGCGGAGGGGCCCGCCGGGACGTCGCCGAGCAGCCGGTTGAGCGGGTGGCCCTGGCGCCCGCCGTGCATCAGCTGGGCGACGATCCGGCCGCCGGCGGCGTGCACGGCCTCGGTCACCGCGCGCCAGCCGGCCGCGTGCGCGGGCGTCTCCAGGCCGGGCAGGCGCCAGCCGGACTGGCCCTGCCGGCTGGGCCAGATGCCCTCGCTGACGATCAGGCCGGCGCTCGCGCGCTGGGCGTAGTGCTCGGCGACGACGGGCAGGGGCGTACCGTCCTCGGCGGCCCGGTACCGCGTCATCGGGGCCATGACGACGCGGTTCGGCAGGTCGAGCCGGCCGAGGCGGTACGGGGTGAGCAGGGATGCGGTGGCGGTGGTGGTCATGCCGGTACGGTAGAACTTGACATCAGTGTCAGGTTCAAGCGAGTTCGGCGGGCGCGAGCGCGGGTGCCGGCGCGGTCCCGGGTGAGGTCCCGGGTGTGATCCCGGCGTTCGGTTCGGCCTCGGTGAGGATCAACTCCTCGATGCCGTAGAGGAACCGCTCCATCGCGGACCGCGGGAGCAGGGCCGGGTCCGCCGTCATGGCCAGGCTCAGCGCCTCCGCGGACTGCAGGGCGTCCAGGGCGAAGGTCAGGCCGGGGCGCGGCTCGAACTCCACCGGCCAGGTGAGGGTGGTCCGGTCCGCGCCCGGGTCGGCCGCGGTCGGGAGCAGCTCCCGGGTGTCGTTGAACACGCAGGACCGGTCGGCCAGTCGGACCCCCTCGTCGGTCAGCCGCGCGATCTCGGCGGCCAGCGCCAGCTTGTCGTAGTACGCGTGGCGGTAGGTGCCGATCGCCGCGGCATGGGTCCGGCGCACCACCTCGCCGAACTCGGCCGTGGCGTCCGGAAGGTGGAACAGGCCGTCGCCCGCGACCACGCTCACCGCGTCGGCCAGTTCGGGCAGGAAGCGGTTGTTGACCACGACGTTCAGCACGGCCTCGGTCGTGCCGGCGAGCCGGGCGGTCATCGCCGCCGTCGCGGCGAGCAGCACCGAGCCCGTGCTGACCCGGTGCCGGGCGGCCACCCGCTCGACGGCCCGGGGCAGGGCGGGGGAGCGGAGCACCGCGTTCGGGAACCGGGCGGGCTGCCCGGCGGTCGGCGGGAAGAGCCGGGCCGGGGCCAGCCGGAGCTTGCGGACGAACTGTCCGCGGGCCGCCGCATCGCGCCGCCGGCCCCGGTCGGAGGTCTGGAACTCCGCCTCCTCCAGCGGCTGTCGGGTGGACCGGCGCAGCTCCCTCAGCTCCTCCGGGGTGGCGCCGAGGCAGAGCGCGGTCAGGTCGGCGACCAGCCGGCTCATCCCGGAGCCGTCCACCGCGGTGTGCGAGAGCACCAGGCTGACGTGCCGGACCAGCCCGTCCGCCGTCACCGCGCCGATCCGGACCGGCCACTGGGTGGCGGTGTCGAAGGCCTGCGCCGCCAGCTCCTCGTGCAGCCGGGCGCCGGGCCCGGCCGGGTCCTGGTGTTCTCCGGCGGTCAGCAGGTGGACGGCCAAGGTGCCTTCGCCATCGACGATTTGGCGCAGCTCGCCGGTGTCGTCCGGGAGCAGGCGGGTGTGCAGCGAGTCGTGCAGGTGCAGCAGCCGTTCCAGCGCGGTCAGCAGGACCGGTAGCGGTAGCCCCGGGTCCAGCGGCGCCGTGGTGGCGATGTTGTAGCGCGGCGCGTCGGCGGGCGGCAGCTGTCGCACGGCGTCCCAGATGGCCCGTTGGCCCCAGGTGGCCGGGCCGGACCCGGTCCGGCCGGACGAGAAGGGGATCTCCAGCAGTTGGCGAGTGGTCACCGATCGGCTCTCCGTGGTGCGGGGGTCGTTGAGTCGTGCCGGTGCGTTGGGAGCGCGGGTTCTGCTGGGGAGAGTGTGGCGCACCGTTCGCCGTGCGTCGAGGGCTGCGCGGCCGTCCGTGTCCCGGGTGGCCGGATATTTGGGAATGACCGTTCTTGACCGATCGTTCCCCATCGGCGTACCGTCCTGGCCATGGGACGTCCGAGGAACTTCGACGAGGCCGAGGTGGTCCGCCGGGCCGCCGACCTGTTCGCCGCCAGGGCCTATGACGGCATCTCGGTCGACGACCTGGTCACCGGGCTCGGTGTGCACCGTCACAGCCTCTACCGCACCTTCGGCAGCAAGCGCGGGCTCTACCTGGCCGCGCTGGGCTGGTCGTCGGAGCACCGGATCGCCGTGCTGGCCGAGCGGATGGCCGAGGCCGGGGACCCGTACGAGCTGCTGGGCGGGCCGCTACGGGACGAGGCCCTCGGGCCGGGGCTGGACCTGCTGCTGCTCGCGCTGGTCGAACGGGCGCCGCAGGACCGGGAGGTGGCCCGCATCGTGGCGGAGTCCTTCGCGCTGCTGGACGGGGTGGTCGGCCGGGCGCTGGGTGCCGGTGGCGGGCCGGGGGTCGAGTCCGGCCGGGAGGGGCGGGTGGCGACGGGTGTGGCGGCGGCGCTGCTCGGCCTGCGGGCGCTGGACCGGGCGGCCGAGCCGGCCGTCGACGCCCCGGCGGCGGGATCGGCGCTGCTGCGGGGGCTGGACCGCCGCTGAGCGGTCCGGTCCGGCGTCCCGGGTGTTCGGGAGTCCCTGGAAACGTTTCCATCGAGGAGAAGGAGTCGGCAGATGGCGCAGGTCGGAATCGACGGCGACAGCCTGGTCGTGGAGATCGAGGGCCTGGACAAGCTCTGGGCGTTGAAGAGCCGGCTGGTGATCCCGCTGGCCCATGTGCGCGGCGCGACGGCGGATCCGGGGATCGCCCGGGAGCCCAAGGGGATCAAGGCTCCCGGGACGCACTTCCCGGACGTCATCACGGCGGGCACCTTCCACCGCGACGGCGAGCGGGTGTTCTGGGACGTGCACGACGCGAGCCGGATCGTGGTGATCGAGCTCGCCGACGAGAAGTACGCCCGGCTGGTGGTCCAGGTGGCGGACCCGCAGGCGACGGTGGCGCTGATCGAGTCCGCCGTTCCGTCGAGGTGAGCCCGGGGCGAGGTCCGCTCGCCCGTCGTCGTACCCGGCAGCGCCCGGCCCTTCACGGGGCCGGGCGCTGCGGGCGTTCCCGGGGGTTCCGTAAGTCTCTTGATGTGAAGTATCTTGATGTCGAGATTGATGCCGATCGCGCGACGGGGGACTGCCATGCGGGGAAACGGACTGATGGCGCAGCTGCGGCGGCCGCCGGGCGGGCGGGACGCGCGGATCATGCTGCTGGCACAGTGCGTCGACCGCACCGGCACGGGGGTCTGGGCGGCGGCCTCGGTGCTCTACTTCACCTACGTGTGCGGGATGGACGCGCGGCAGCTGGGCCTGCTGCTCGGGGTGGGGGCGGTGGCCGGGATCGTCGGGTCCCCGTTGGCCGGACGGGCGGCCGAACGGATTCCGGTGCGGTGGCTGCTGATCGGCTGCCACCTGCTGCGGCTGGGGGCGATGGGGCTGCTCCTGCTGGTCGACGACTTCGCCGCGCTGCTGCCCGTGGTGGCCCTGATCTGCCTGGCCGAGCGGGCCGCCAAGACGCTGGAGATGCTGTTCGCGACCCGGGTGGCGGGCGAGCGGCGGGCCACCTACCAGGCGCTGTTCCGCAGTGTGGCCAACGCCGGGTACGCGCTCGGCGCGGGCGTCGCCGCGATCGGCCTGGCGGTGGGGACCACCGGCGCCTACCGGGTGCTGATCGCGGCCAACGGGCTGTCCTACGTGCTGGCCGCCGCACTGGTCTGGCGCACCCGGGAGCCGTCCGGGCGCGGCCTGGTCGCGGCGAAGGCCGGTGACGGGGCCGGCGGCGGGGCTGGTGACGGGGCCGGCGGCGGGCCCGCCGGGGCGCCGTCCGCCGTGCCGAGCCCCTGGCGCGACCGCGGTTACCTGCGGTTCGTCCTGCTGGACATGCCGCTGAACCTGGACGACTCGATCCTCAACGTCGGGCTGCCGCTCTGGCTGGTCCACCACACCGGCGCGCCGCACGCCGTCGTGCCGGTGTTCCTGGTGCTCAACACGGTGCTCGTGGTGGTGCTGCAACTGCGGGTCTCGGCCTGGGCGGAGGGGGCGCTCGGGGCGGCCGCCGCGGTGCGCTGGTACGGGGTGACGGTGCTGGGCGGCTGCCTGCTGATCGTGCTCGCCACCGGTGCCGGGCCGGTCGTGGCCTCGGTCGCGCTGCTGGCCGCGGCGATCCTGATCACCCTCGCGGAGCTGCTGCGCTCGGTCAGCTCCTGGGAGCTGGCGGTGGTGCTGGCCCCGCCGGGCGCCCGGGCCTCGTACCTGGGGGTCGCCGGGATGTCCCAGTCGGTGCAGAAGTCGGTGGGGCCGCTGCTGCTGACCGGGGTGGTGATGGCGGCCGGGCCGCTCGGCTGGCTCGGGCTCGGCGCGGCGACCGTCGGTCTCGGCGCGCTCCAGCGCCGGGCCAGCCTGCGGCGGCTGGCGACGCTGGGCGGGGCGGCCGGGGACGCGGAGGGCGCCGAGCGCGCCGCGGTCGAGCCGGCGAGGTCGGCCACGGCGTCGGCGGCGCCGTCGGCGACGTCCTCGGTGACGTCGTCGGCCACGGTGGGCTGAGGTGCTCCGTCGCCCGGCCCGGGCGGGCCGACGGACCGGGCCGCTCAGCGGGCGACGGCCGTGACCGGGCGGTGGCGCAGCGTCCAGGCGGCGGCCGGGGCGGCGCACAGGGCCGCGAGGACCACCGCCCCGGTCGCCACCAGCCCGACCGGGCGCCACGGCAGCGCCCACGGCCCCGGTGCGCCGATGGCGCCCAACGCCGCGTGCATGGCACCGAGTTGGGCGCCGGCCACGGCGCAGCCGAGCACCACGCCGACCGCCGCCACCAGCACCGCCTCGGCGGTCACCAGGCGCACCACCTGCCCCCGGGTGGCGCCGGCCAGCCGGAGCAGGGCGAGTTCACGGCGGCGGTCCCCGGTGGTGGTGAGCAGCGTGTTGGCGAGCGCGATCGCGGTGTAGAGGAGCACGAGGCCGAGCACCAGAACGGTCCGGAGCCAGGAGATCCGGGCGGTCGAGGGGGAGCCGGCGGCGAGCCAGCCGGCCCGGTCGAGGACCGTCGCGCCGTACGGGCGCAGGGCGGCGCGGGTGCGGTCGAGGGCGGCCGTGCCGTCGGTGCCGGGGACGAGCCTGACCTCGATCCGGTCCACCCGGGCATCCGGGGCGTTGGCGGCGGTGACGTACAGCCCGTTGTCGCCCAGACCGTCGCGCAGCACGGCGACGGCCCGCAGGACGGTCCGGCTGCCGTCGGCCCGGACCACCGGGACCGGCTCGCCGACCGCGCGGCCCCACTCGGCGGGCAGGATCAGGGAGTCGTCGTCGAGCTCGGCCGGGGAACCGGCGAGCAGGGGCAGCCGGGCGAGGGCGGCCAGGCCGGCCGGGTCGGCGGTGCGGGCCTCGGACCGGACGGTGACGCCGTCCGGCTCGACGAGGGACAGCGGGGTGGGCGCGGTCGCCGAGACGGCGCTCACCCCGGGGACGGTCCGCAGGGCGGCCACCAGCGGCTCCGCCGGACCGGCCGGGCGGACGACCAGGTCGGCGGCGGTCCGGGCCCGGGCCTCGGCGGCCCGGGCGGCACCCACCGTCTCCAGCGCGCCGCTCAGGGAGCCGGTCAGCGCCACCGCCACCAGCACCGGCGCGGCCACCGCGCCCGTACGGCGCAGCGCGGCGGCGGCGTTGGCGGGCACCAGCCGGCCCGCGTACCCGGTGAGCCGGACGGGTAGCAGCAGGCCGAGCACCCGGACCAGCGGCGGCGCCAGGAGCGGGGAGAGCAGTCCGGCCGCGCAGATCAGCCACATCGGCTGGGTGGTGTACGTCTTGCGGTGCAGCAGGTCGGCGGGGTCCGTGACGAGCGCGGCGCCGGCCTGCGCGGCGGCGGTGAGGAACAGGCCGAGGCCGAGCAGCAGCCGGCCGCGGGTCAGCACCCCGGTGTCGAGGTCGGCCTCGCGCAGGGCGTCCAGCGGGCCGACCCGGCCCGCGCGGCGGGCGGCCACCGCGACCCCGCCCAGGGCGACCAGCAGGCCGGTCCAGAACGCGGCGTGCAGCGGCCAGGCCGCACCGCTCGGGGCGAAGCCGGGCGGGGCCATGCCGACCCCGGACAGCCACCGGACGAGCGCGGGCGCGCCGAGCCGGCCGAGCAGGCAGCCGGTGGCGGACGCGGCCGCGCCGAGCAGCAGCGCCTCGGCGAGCACCGTGCGCCGGACCTGGGCCCGGGTGGCCCCGGCCAGCCGGAGCAGGCCGAACTCGCGGCGGCGCCGGACGACGGCGTACGCGTAGGTGGAGGCGACGACGAACGCCGACACGAACGTGCTCACCCCGCCGGCCGTGCCGAGCGCGGCGACCAGCGAGACCAGTTCCCCGCCGCCGGGCGGCGCGTCGAGCGCGGCGGCGAGGCCGAGCAGCATCACGGCGGTCATCGCGACGCCGAGCGCGAGGGCGAGGAAGGCGCCGAGCAGGGAGGGCCAGCGTGTGGTCAGGGAGGTCAGGGCGATCCGCAGCGTTCTCATGGCGTCCAGCGAACCGGCCGGGGCCGGGGGCGGTCAGCAGGCCGGGGCCTACTCCGGGGGGTAGGGGCCGCCCTACCCGTAGGGGGCATCCCCCGGCGGCGGGCCCCCGGGGCCGGGGGAGGATCCGGGAAAGGGTAGGCCAGGCCCTACCGCCGGCGCGTCCGTCCGGTGCCTAGGGTGGGCAACGGATTCCTGGCCGGAGGGGGCACGGTGGGCGGCAGTACGGCAACCGGAACGACCGGATCGGCCGGGCCGGGGGCGAGGAGCCCGTGGGCGCCACCGGTCCGGGCCGGGTTCCTGCGCTCCGCCGCCCCCTGGCGGGCGGCCGGGTACCTGCTGGCCACCGGCCTCAGCGGGTTGCTGCTCTGCTTCGGGCTGCTGCTCTCGGGGCTGGTCGCCGGAGTCCTGGCGCTGGTGCTGGTCGGGCTGCCGCTGGCGGCCGCGCTGCTCCTGGTCGGGGTACCGGTCGCCGCCTGGGAGCGGCGGCTGGTCCGCTTCCTGGACGGCGGGCGGGTGCCGGACCCGCACCTCGTCCCCCGACTTCCGGGCCTGGCGGCCTGGTTGCGGCTGCGCTACCGCGAGCAGGCGACCTGGCGGGAGCTGGGCTTCGCCCTGCTGGCCGCCTTCGTGCTCTGGCCGATCGACCTGGCGGTGGCGGGCTGCGCCCTCGCCGTGCCCGGGTACCTGATCGCGGCACTGCCGCTGCTCCTGCGGGACGGCGAGCAGGTGAACGTGCTCAAGCTGGTCGTGGTGCACTCTCCGGTGACGGCCGCCCTGCTCGGACTGGCCGGACTGCTGCTGCTCCCGCTGCTCGCCTACCCGCTGGCCGCCCTGGCGGCGGCCCGGGCGGCGCTGGTCCGGCTGGTGCTGGCACCGGGCGGGCAGGAGCAGCGGATCGGCGAACTGGTGCGCTCGCGGGCCCGGTTGGTGGACGCCTTCGAGGCGGAGCGGCGCCGGATCGAGCGCGATCTGCACGACGGCGCCCAACAGCGGCTGGTGGCGCTGACCATGGCGCTCGGGCTGGCCCGGCTGGACGCGCCGGCGGACGGTCCGCTGGCCGCCCGGTTGGCCGAGGCGCACCGGGAGGCGGGTGAAGTCCTCGCCGAGCTACGGGAGTTGATCAACGGAATCCATCCGCAGGTGCTCACCGACCACGGCCTGCCGGAGGCCTGCGCGGACGCCGCCGACCGCTCGCCCGTCCCCGTCGACACCCGCTTCGAGCTGCCCGGGCGGCTGCCGGCCCCGGTCGAGTCGGCGGGCTACTTCGCCGTCACCGAGGCGCTCGCCAACCTCGCCAAGCACAGTGGCGCGAGCAGCGCGACGGTCGAAGGCCGGTATGCGCAGGGCCGGTTGACGATCGAGGTGACGGACGACGGCCGCGGCGGCGCCGACCCGGCGTGCGGTACCGGACTGACCGGGCTGGCCGACCGGGTCGCGGTGGTGCACGGCACACTGACCGTCAGCAGTCCGCCCGGCGGACCGACCCTGGTGCGGGTGGAGATCCCCTGCGCCCCGATCGACCGAGGAGCGGCATGACGACGGGTGGACCGACGGCGGACGGCCTGCGGGTGGTGCTGGCCGAGGACGGCGTCCTGCTGCGCGAGGGTCTGGTCGGCCTGCTGGCCCGCTTCGGGCACCGGGTGGTGGCGGCCGTCGGGGACGCCGAGGCGCTGCGGACGGCGGTCGGGGAGCACCGGCCGGACCTCGTGGTCACGGACGTCCGGATGCCGCCGGGCCAGAGCGACGAGGGGCTCCGGGCGGCCCTCGCGCTGCGCGAACGCCGCCCGGGGCTGCCCGTCCTGGTGCTCAGCCAGTACGTGCAGCACTCGTACGCGGCCCGGCTGCTGGAGGCGGGGGACGGCTCCGGGGTCGGCTACCTGCTGAAGGACCGCATCGGGCAGATCGAGGAGTTCGTGGCGGCCCTCGGCACGGTGGCCGCCGGAGGCGCGGTGGTGGACCCGGAGGTGGTGCGGCAACTGCTGCGCCGCCGCCGCAGCCCGCTGGAGCGGCTCACCCCGCGCGAGCGGGAGGTGCTGGCGCTGATGGCGCAGGGGCGGTCGAACGCGGCGATCTGCCGGGAGCTGACCGTGTCGGAGGCGGCGGTGAGCAAGCACATCGGCAACATCCTGATGAAGCTGGACCTGCCCCCGGCCGAGGAGACCCACCGCCGGGTGCTGGCGGTGCTGGAGTACCTCCGGGCGTGAGGACGCCCGCGGAGGCCCCCGTCCGCCGCGGGCGCCCCCGGCCCCGCCCGCCGTTCGGGTGAGGCCGGCGGGTACCCGGGGCACCGGACCCTGATGATCGACAACCGCATCGTCCGACGGGAGGGACGGTGGAGGTGGGGAACATCCCCTACCCGCGGTGTACACGAATCGTCCGAGCGGCCGAGGAGGAGTCGTCCCGAGGGGCGATGACCGGCGGGCACCCGCGCCCACACCTTGGGAGCCATGACGGAGAACACGAACGTGAGCGGGCGTCAGTTCCGCTCGCGCCTGCGGCGGTTCGGATCGGGCGCGCTCGCGCTCGGGCTGACGTCCGCCCTGCTGACGGCGCTGGCGCCCGCGGCGGCACGGGCCGCGGACACCGACCTCGGGGACGACCGGGGCGGCTGGACCGCGAAGATCAGCCGGACCGAGTACGGCGTCCCGCACGTCCTCGCCCGCGACTTCGGCGGCCTCGGCTACGGCTACGGCTACGCCTTCGCCCAGGACGACCTGTGCCAGCTCGCCGACCAGGTGGTCACCGTGCGCGGCGAACGCTCGCGCCACTTCGGTCCGGACGGCCGGTCCGTCGACCGGGTGACCAACCTGGTGAGCGACACCTACCAGCGGGGCGTGCTGGGCACCGGGACCGTGCGGCGGCTGCTGGCCGCCCCCGCGCCGCTGGGGCCGACCGTCGAGGCGCGGCAGCTGGTGGACGGCTACGTCGCCGGGTACAACCGCTACCTGCGCGACACCGGCGCCGACCACCTGCCGGACCCGTCCTGCCGGGGGAAGGCCTGGGTCGGACCGATCACCGCGGACGACCTGTGGAACATCCTCTACGACGTCAACACCGAAGCGGGCGCCGCCGCCGCGAAGGAGCTGATCGCCACGGCCGTCCCGGGAGCCGGAGCCGCGATCGCTCCCGCGGCGACGGCTCCCGCGGGCGCCGCCGCCGGGGCGTCCGCTCCCGGCGCCGGGCTGGGCCGCTCCGCCGACAACCCCGAACTCGGCAGCAACGCCTGGGCGATCGGGCGCGACGCCAGCCGCGACGGCACCGGCCTGCTGCTGGCCAACCCCCACCTCCAGTGGGCCGGTTCGAAGCGCTTCTACCAGGCCCAACTGACCATCCCCGGCGTCCTGGACGTCGCCGGCGCCGGACTGTACGGCATCCCGTTCCTCCAGATCGGCCACACCCGCGGCCTCGCCTGGAGCCACACCACCAGCTACGCGGACCACTCCTCGCTCCACCGGCTCACCCTGGTGCCCGGCGACCCGACCGCGTACCTGGTGGACGGCGAGGTCGAGCGGATGGCCCAGGAGGCCGTCAGGATCACCGTCAAGGCCGCCGACGGGACGCTCTCCACCGTCGACCGCACCGTCTACCGCTCCCGCCTCGGCTACGTCCTCGCCGAGGGCTGGACCGGGCAGTACGCCTACACCCTGGGCGACGCCAACGCCGAGAACCTCCGCTCGCTGAACCAGTGGGTGGCGATCGGCCGCGCCCAGAACCTCGACCAGCTGCGCCGGGCCCAGCGCACCTACCAGGGCCTGCCCTGGGTGTACACCACGGCCGTCGACTCCAGCGGCACCACCTGGTTCACCGACGCCTCGGCCGTCCCGAACCTCCCCGACGAGCAACTCGGCCGCTGCCTGGCCGCAGTCACCGCCATCGGGCCGGTGCTGGACGGCTCGACCACCGCCTGCGACCCGGGCAGCGACCCGGACGCGCTCGTGCCCGGCGTCTTCGGGCCCGCCGAGCACCCGGCGCTGACCCGCACCGACTACGTCGCCAACTCCAACAGCGGCCCGTACCTGACCAACGCGGACGCGCCGATCACCGGCCTGCCCACCGTCTACCGGGGCGCCTCCGAGCGGATGCTGCGCACCCAGCTGAGCCTGAGGATGATCGCCGACCGCAGGGCCGGCACCGACGGCCTCGGCGCCCCCGGCTTCACCCTCGGCTCGCTCCAGGCGACGATGTTCGGCAACCGGGTGCAGAGCGCCGAACTCGACCGCGACGACGCCGTGGCCCTGTGCCGCGCCCACCCGCGGATCTCCGCGTCCGACGGCACCCCGGTCGACGTGCGCCCGGCATGCGACGTGCTCGCGGCCTGGGACACGAGGGCCGACGCCGACAGCCGGGGCACCGTGCTCTGGCAGGCGTACCGGGACGCGCTGGCGAGGACCGGCACCACCGCCTGGCAGACCGTCCCGGCCGACCCGGCCCAGCCGCTGACCACCCCGCGCGGCATCGACGCCGCCGACCCCGACGCCCAGCGCGCCCTGGCCGACGCCGTGAAGGACCTGGCGACCCGCGGCCTGCCGGTGGACGCCCCGATCGGCCGGGTCCAGCGCTGGGCGGGGATCCCGCTGCACGGCTGCTCCCACCAGCTGGGCTGCTTCAACGTGGTCACGGCCGGACCGGACTCGGGCGCCGGCGGCGGCACCTACCCGACGGACGTCCGCAGCGTCCCGCACGGCGCCACCTTCGTGATGGCGACCGAGCTGACCGACCGGGGACCGCGCACCCGGACGCTGCTCACCTACGGCGAGTCCGCCGACCCGACCTCCGCCCACTTCACCGACCAGACCCGGGCCTACGCCCGCAAGCAGTGGATGACCGAGCGCTTCACCGAGGCCGAGATCCGCTCCGCCCCGGGCCTCACCGTCACCGTCCTGCGGCGCTGACCCGTCGCCGTCCCGCGTTCCGGGCGGCCGCCGTTCCCGTGACGGCGGCCGCCCGGTCGGGTGTGCCGACCCGGCGGGTCCGTACGGTCCGTACGGCCGTCGGGGCCCCGATCGGGCTCGCGGCGCTCGCGTCAGCCCGTCGGCCTGCCGCCGGCCTGCCAGTCCGTCGGTGACACGCCGTAGGCCTCGCGGAAGGCGCGGCTGAAGTGGCTGGAGTTGGCGAAGCCCCAGCGCCGGGCGATCCCCGCCACCCCGAGCTCCTCGGCCATCGGCCGCAGGAGGTCCCGGCCGCAGCGCTCCAGCCGCTGCGTCCGGATCCAGGTGCCGAGGGTGACGCCCTCCTGCTGGAACAGCTTGTGGAGGAAGCGGACCGACACGAAGTTCGCCTCCGCGATGCCGGCCGGCGACAGGTCCGGATCGCGCAGGTTCCGCAGGATGTGCTCCTTGACCCGCTCCAGCGAGGCCGCGTTGTGCGAGACCTGTTGCCGGGAGCGCCCGCCGCGGTCGTCGACGAGCATCGCCAGCAGATCGAGCGCCGTGGCCGCGGCCCGGCGTCCGACGACCTCGTCCAGCCCCGGGGCGTGTCGCACCATCTGCGACAGGTAGGTCGCGACCAGGGCCGCACTGCCCTCGGTACCGCTGAACGTCGTCGCGGTCAGCGCCCGCAGGTCCCGCTCCGACACGTCCAGCTCCGCGCGGGGGAAGTGGAAGGACGTGAAGGAGAAGTCCTCGTCGATCCGCTTGCGGAACACCCGGGACGAATCGGTGAGGGAGAACTCGCCCGGGCGGACGACCGACTCCCGTCCGTCCTGTTCCTTGACCGCGGTGCCGCGCTCCTGGAGGGTCAGGATGATCGACGGCTCGTCGCCCTCGGCGATCATGCGCCTGCTGCGCGTCACCATCTGCGCTCCCGCCCGGACCCTCGACATCAGCACCGGTCCCAGCCGGTGGCTGACGATCGTTCCGGGCGAGGGCACCTCCTCCAGGAACTCCACCGCCATCGGCACGAAGGTGTGGGACACCGCCTCGTGCCAGACCTCCGCCCGGCCGGAGGCGGACAGCGGCGCGGTGGAGAGGGATGCGGTGGAGAGGGACGCGGCCGTGCTGGTGCCGCTCGCCCGGACGTCCGGCGCCATGGTCTCCGCCTTCCCGCTGGTGTGCATGCGGTACACGGTGCCAGGGCGCCGGCGGCGAAACATCGCGTGAACCTACCAGATCCGCGGTGCGTTACCGGTGGTACCGGTCGAGGGGCCCGCCGCTCATCTGAGAGCCCCGTCGGTCGCCGCGGCGGCGACGCGGCGCTGGGCGAGGACGAGCAGGACGGCGGCGGGGACGGACGCCAGGACGGAGGTGGCCATCACGGCGTTCCACCGGTCGGTGTGGGCACCGAGGTACTGGTAGATGCCCAGCGTGATCGGCCGGACCGTCTCCGTGGTGGTGAGCGTGAGGGCGAAGAGGAAGTCGCTCCAGGCGAACAGGAAGGTGAAGACGGCGGCCGTGACCAGCGCGTTCCCGCTCAGCGGGAGCACCACCGAGCGGAAGACGCGCAGCCGGCCGGCACCGTCCAGCCGGGCGGCCTCGATGATCTCCCCGGGGATGCTCCGCATGAACGCGTGCAGGACGATGACCGCGAAGGGGGTTCCCGCGGTGGAGTCGGCGAGGATCAGCCCGAGGTGGGAGTTCAGGAGCCCCAGCTCGTCGTAGGCGCGGTACAGCGCGTTGGCGACGACGATGCCCGGCACCATCTGGGTGACCAGCACGCCGAACAGGACGAGGCCGGTGCCGCGCGGGCGGAACCGCGCCAGGGCGTAGGCCGCCGGGGCGGCGAGCGCGAGGCTGAGCACCACGCTGCCGAGGGCCACGACGAGGCTGGTGACGAGGTTGCGGCCTTGGTCGCGCAGCGCGGTGGCGTACCCGCCGAAGTCCGGATGCAGTGGGAACCACCCCGCTCGCAGGGGGTTGCCCGCGGGCTGGAGGGAGGCGTCGACCATCCAGTAGACGGGGAACAGCATCAGCGCGAGCAGGCCGATCCCGAGGACGGTGGACAGCGGACCGCCGCGACCCTGCGCGCGCTTCACGGGTGCCTCTCAGAAGGTCCGGGCGCGCCGGCCGGCGCGCAGGTACGCGAGGGCGAACACGAGCGACAGGAGGACGAGCAGGTTGCTCATCGCGGCACCGCGTCCGAAGTCGAACTGTCGGAAGGACAGTTCGTAGGACCGGGTGGCGAGGGTCTCCGTGGCGCCGGCCGGTCCGCCGCCCGTCACCACCAGGACGAGGTCCAGCACCTTGAGCGTGTAGACCGCGCCCAGCACCAGCACGACGCCCACCACCGGCCGCAGCAGTGGCCAGGTGATGTGGCGGAACGACGCCAGCGGGCCGGCGCCGTCCAGCTCCGCCGCCTCGTACAGATGGGTGGGGATGTCCCGCAGTCCGCCGTACAGGATCGCGGTGTTGAAGGGGATGCCGACCCAGATGTTGACGAGGACCACCGACACCAGCGCCTGCGAGGTGCCGGTGAGCCAGGGGACACCGGAGGAGGAGAGGTGGAGGCCGCGCAGCGCGGTGTTGACCACTCCCGAGTCGGGGTCGAGCATCCACCTCCAGGTGGCTCCGGAGGCGACCAGCGGCAGCAGCCACGGCAGCAGCAGGAGCGATCGCAGCACGTCACCGAGCGGGAAGCGGCGCCGGAAGAAGAGGGCGAGGGCCAGTCCGACGGCGAACTGCCCCAGGACCGAGCCGACGGTGAACAGGGCCGTGGTCAGCAGGGTCCCGGGGAAGAGGTCCGAGGAGAGGACGCTCGCGTAGTTCCGCAGCCCCACGAACGGCGCGTCACCCGTGAAGAACGTCGTGACGGTGTGCCGGCGGAAGCTCATCACGAGGTTCGCGACGAGCGGGTAGCCGAAGAACAGCGCCAGGTACGCCGCGGCGGGTGCGATGAACAGCCACTGCGCGGTTCGCTCCCGCAGGCGCCCCGGGAACCGGTCAGTCGGCGGTCGCGAGCCGCTGCGCATTCCTGAGGGCCTCCTCCGGTGTCCGCTCGCCCGTCAGCGCGGACTGGACCGCGGTGTAGATCGCCGTCGCCGCCTTCGGCCAGTCGACCCCGAGCTCGTCGGTGCGGGCGCGCGCCGCCTCCACGCTCCCGGCGAAGGCGGCCATCGAGGGGACCTCCTCGGCGTACCGGGCGGCCACCGCGGTGCGTGAGGGCACGGTGAAGTGCTGCCTGGCCGCGGTGAGCATGTTCGCGGGGCCGTTCAGACAGGCGAGGACCCGGGCGGCCTTCTCCTGCCGGGCCTTGGAGGGGCTCCTGGGAACCGTCCAGACCTCACCGCCGAGCGGTGTGACCGGGGCCTGCCCCAGCTGGGGGACGGGCACCGGGGCCACTCCCCAATGCAGGTTCCCCTCCTGGTTCAGGGCCGGGATCCGCCACGGGCCGTTGATCATCATGGCCGTCTTCCCGGCGACGAACTGGTCGTGGACGTCGGCCTGCGTCCAGTTCAGCACGGACTTCGACATGGATCCGCTGTTCACCAGGTCGACCCAGAGCCGGAGCGCCTGCGCGGCCTGGGGCGTGTCCAACTGCCGCTCGTCACCGCCGTTGGACCACAGGAAGGGCAGGAACTGCCAGGTGCCCTCGAACGTGGGGTTGGCGTCGACCGCCATGCCGTAGCGCCCGGGACGGGTCAGCGCGGCGGCCGCCGCCTTCAGCTCGTCCCAGGTCCTCGGGACGGCGACACCGGCCTCGTCGAGCATGTCCTTGTTGTAGACGAGGGCGACGGTGCTGACGTTGGGCGCCAGTCCGTAGACCGATCCCTGGTAGCTGCCCGCCGACAGGATGCCCTGGGCGAAGCCGCCGGAGTCGATGCCGAACTCGTCCAGCGGGGCCAGCGCGCCGGTCCGGGCGATCTGCTGCACGTCGGGGTTGTCGAGCATCAGCAGGTCGGGGAGGGTGCGCGAGGACGCCTGCTGCAGGACCTTGGGGATGAGGGAGGCCCCCGGGACGCTCGTGTGCTCGACCGTCACACCGACCGTGCGGCCGCACTCGGTGAGCATCTCGCCCCACTGGGCGTGTTCGGTCGCGTCCGTGTAGTAGTCGAGCGCGGTGATGGAGGTCACCTCGCCGTCGCCGCCACCGGACCCGGAACCGGCACCGCACCCGGTGGCGGCGGGCACCAGGAGGAGGGTCCCGGTCAGGAGTGCGGCGATCCGCCGCACCGACGATCTGGCCGGTGGGATCATGCTGGTGCCTTTGCCGGGTGACTGGATGACCGGGCGACCGGGGTCGGTCGCGCGAGGGGGACGGACGCCGGGGGCCGCGGAGCGGTCCGACCGGACTCCTCCGTTCGAACGCTCATTAAACACCCCCGGTCGTACCCGTCGTGTGCCCGGTGGCCTGCCGGATCACCGGTCGGGCAGGGCCGCGACCAGATTGGCGAGCTGGACCCGGGAGCTGATCGACAGCTTGCGGAAGACGGACGTCAGGTGCGTGTTGACGGTGTGCGGGGAGACGACGAGCACGTCCGCGGCCGACCGGTTGGTGTGGCCCTGGGCGATGAGGTCCGCGACCTTCCGTTCCGAGGCCGTGAGCGCGCCCCACCCCTCGACGGGGCGCCGCCCCGCGGCCGCCCTGCGGCCGCCGGACCCGGCCTCCTCCAGGGCGCGTTGCACGTCGGCCACCGCGGCATGGGCGCCCGACGCGGCGAAGGCGCCCCGCGCGTGGGTCAGCGCGGCCACGGCCCGGCCCTTGCGTCCCGCCGTCAGGAGGGCCCGTCCGAGGTCGGCGTACGCGGCGGCCCGGACCAGCGGGCGGGGGCTCGCCCCGAGCAGCTCCACGGAGTGTTCGAGCAGGGCGGGATCGCCCTCCACGAGCCCGCGGGCCTGCGCGGCGATGCCCCTGGTGGTCGGCACGGACGGGTTGCGCCCGGCGTGGGCCTCGGCCTGCGCGGCCAGGTCCCCGGCGAGCTCGCGCTCCCCGGCGCGCAGGGACATGCGGATCGCGGCATCGACCCAGTCCCGCAGGAGCCGCCACCGCATCAGGGATCCCTCCCGCTGCACCTGGCGGATCCGGTCGACGGCGAGCCCGGTGTCCCCGTCGGCCTCGGCGTGGACGGCCTCCAGGAAACGCACCGCGGCCGTGTTGCCCGGGTTCGGTTTGACCGCCATCCGTTCCCGCGCCGCGTCCAGGTGCTCCCGTGCCGCCTCCCGGTCGCCGCGCAGCAGGGCGATCCGGGAGCGGATCACGCGACCGTTCACCTGCTGGACGGGCACCCGCACCTCGTCCTCCAGGCGCTCCATGGTCGCGAAGCCGGCCTCGGCGTCGTCGAGCCGGCCGAGGCCCAGATCGTGCTGGCCCTGCGCCCAGAGCAGCATGGCCTGGCGCGTCGCCCCGGGCCCGTCCGCCGCCCCCAGGAGCAGGCGCTCGGCAGACCCGAAGTCGTCCGTGTGCACGTGCGCGACGATCTCCTCCGGAAGGAACACGGGATCGACGGCGCTCAGCGCGGCGAAGCGCCGCAGCGCGAGCGCGTTCTCACCCGCGTTCAGCGCGATCTCGCCCAGCCCGGACAGGGCCAGGACGTGCGCCTCGCGGTCACCGGCCGCGATGGCGTCGCCCAGTGCCGTCTCGCCGGCCGCCCGCGCCGCGAGGAGATCACGCCCCCGGGACAGCGCCAGTGCGCGCAGGGCGGCCAGCCTGGCACGGATCTCCGGGGCGAAGCCCTCCACGGCGAGCGCGGCCTCGGTCCGGCGGCGCAGCTCGTCGGTGAGATCCATGATCCACAGCGTCCCGCCGAGGGCGGCCTGGAGCCGGCCGAAGGTCTCCAGGGGCGGGCGCTCGGCCAGCAGCCGGTCGCCCGCCGACAGCGCCTCCCGGTTCCGGCCGGCCCTGGTCAGGCAGAGGATCGTCTGCTCGCCCACGGCGAACCTCAGCGGCCCCGCCGACGGCACCAGGTCGAGGGCACGCGTCATCAGGTCGGCCGCCTGGCCCGGCGTGACCGGCAGGACGTCCTCGGCCGCCCGCCGCAGCAGTGCCACGGCCTCCTCGTCCCCCGGTACCGCGCCCCTGAGGACGTGCGGCACCGCGTCGGCCGTCGGCCGGCCCGCGGCGACGAGGCTGCGGGCGGCCTCGCGGTGCAGCGCCCGCCGCGCCGACGGCGGGATGTCGGCGTAGACCGCCTGGCGCAGCAGGTCGTGCCGGA
This sequence comes from Kitasatospora sp. NPDC005856, assembly GCF_040629945.1. Taxonomy (NCBI): domain Bacteria; kingdom Bacillati; phylum Actinomycetota; class Actinomycetes; order Kitasatosporales; family Streptomycetaceae; genus Kitasatospora; species Kitasatospora sp. NPDC005856. The sequence continues at coordinate 24,790 of NZ_JBEXWT010000107.1, forward strand.
AGACCAGAAGATCGCCGTCGTCGTCCAGGAGCCCGGCCCGTACGGCCTCCTCCAGCGCCGGGATCAGCGCGGTGGTCGGCCGGCCGCAGAGCGCGGCGGCGTCCTGGAAGCCGAACCCGCGGCCCAGCACCGCCCCCATCCGCAGGAAGCGCAGCGTGCCGGGCCGCAGGGACCTGAGCCTGCCGCGCACGCCCACCACGAGCCCGGACGGCACGGCCTCCGCCGAGGCCTCGGCGCCGCGCAGACCCGCCAGCATCTCGACCGCCAGGAAGGGGTTGCCGCCCGCTCCGTCCAGCGCGGCCCGCACCCGTCCGTCCGCCACCGCCCCGAGCGTGTCGCCGGCCAGCTGGCCCAGGGCCGCGCCGGACAGCGGGCCCAGCGGCACGGTGACCGTCGGGAGGCCGCCGGCCGCGGCCGCGACGATCTCCTCGGCCGGGCCCGAGGGCTCCCGGCGCGAGGTCAGCGCCCAGAGCACCGGCGAGGTCCGCAGCCGCGTCGGGAGCTGCTGCAGGGCGAACCGGCTCAGCGCGTCGGCCCACTGCACGTCGTCCAGGCCGACCAGGACCGGCACGCTGCCCGCCCTGGCCTCGATGGCCTCCGCCAGTCGTTCCACCAGCCAGATCCGCTGATCGTGCCCGCGGGCGAGATCGGCGAAGGCGTAGCCGGACAGCAGCGGCCGCTCGCCGTTCAGGACGGCGCTGGCCAGCGACGAGAGCGGCACGATGTGGTGCAGTTCGTCGGCCCGGCCGACGCCGACGGAGAATCCCGCCGCCCCGGCCCTGGCGGCGGCCTCGGCGAGCAGGGTGGTCTTGCCGATACCCGGCTCCCCCTGGATCAGGGCCAGCCCCCCGCTTCCGGTGCGGGCCACCGAGGCGATCAGCGCCTGGAGCTGCTCCAGCTCGGCCTCCCGGCCGCGCAGGCCGCTACGGGAGAGCGGACCGCCTGCCTCTGCCATGTCCGCCTTCCCGCTCGTCCTCGCCTGCCCACGCCGGGCTCCGTCCGTGCCGACGGACGGCCCTGCTCCTCCGCTGTTCGCGGCCTACCGAGGGTACGCCGTACGCGGATGCTCACCGCGGGTCGAGTCCGTCGGCGGAGGCGTTGCTACAGAGCGATGAAGTTCCGTCGGGCAATCCCTACGCCGGTCGGTGGTCAGCCGGCCCGGCGCGCCGCGAGAATTCCGTCATCAGCTGCCGCTCATCCCAGCCGGCGCCCCCCTCGCATTCGTACAGCACCATCGAACCGGTCGGAGCCCCTTGTGATCCCGTCGGGACCCTCGCCCATGCCCGAACCCGAGCACCACCTGCCCGATCAGGCCGCCGGCGCCTGCATCGACGTCCTGTCCCCGCCGCCCGGCGTCGATCCCGAGGACTGCCTCTACGTCGCGCTGCACATCGACGGCACGGCCCTCGTCCGGCGCCACGGTGTCAGTACCGCGCTGGCTCCGGGGGACCTGCTGATCGGTACCTCGCCGCATCCGGCCGGCCTGCTGCGGGAGGCCGGGTGCCGGACGGTGCGTTTCCGGCTCCCGTGCTTCTACCTGGGGGTGCGTCACGGTGACGTGCGGCGTACGGGTGGTCTGGTGGCGCGGGGGAGCGAGGGTGTCGGTGCGCTCGCCTCGCAGTTCCTGCTGACGTTGGCCGCGCGGGTGCGGGACCGGGCCGGGGTGCCCGGGGCGCGGCCTGGTGACCACCTCGCGCGCAGTGTCTCGGATCTCGTGGCGATCCTGGTGACGGAGTTGTTGGAGGAGGAGGGTCCTGGGCAGCCGGGTGGTGGCTCGGCGGAGCTGCTGGCGCGGATCCGGGCCCACATCGAGGAGAACCTGGCGGATCCGGACCTCGCGCCGGAGTCGATCGCCCGGGCGCAGCACATCTCGGTGCGCTATCTGCACAAGCTGTTCCAGCAGGAGGGGATGACGGTGGGCCAGTGGGTGCGGCAGCGGCGGCTGGACGCGTGCCGGCGGGAGCTGGAGCGTCCGTCCCGGCGGCAGACCAGCGTGTCCGCGGTCGCGCACCGGTGGGGCTTCGTGAGCCACTCCCACTTCAGCCGGGCGTTCCGCGACGCCTACGGGGTCTCGCCCCGCGAGTGGCAGGCCTACGCGGCGCAGACCGACGACCGTCGTCCTTCCTGAACCCGTCCTCGCAGCCCAGTCGCGTCCGGCCGTCCGGCGCCATCCGAAAGGCCGCCATGTCCTCCACCCGGCCCACCGTCGTGCTCGTCCACGACGGCTGCTCCGACGCCAGCACCTGGTTCGGCGTCGTCGCCGAACTCCAGTGGCGTCGGCTCACGGTCCTCGCCGTCGCCAACCCGTTGCGGGGCCTGGCCCATGACGCCGCCTACCTGGCGTCCGTGGTGGCGGGCATCGACGGCCCCGTCGTGCTGGTCGGCCACTCCTACGGGGGCGCGGTGATCACGGAGGCCGGCTCCGCGCCGAACGTGGTGGCACTGGTCTACGTGGCGGCCTACCTGCCCGACGTGGGGGAGAGCCACCAGGCGCTCGCGGACCGGTTCACCCCCGCACCGCTGATCTCCCGGCTGCGGCGCACGGAGTTCACCACCGGCGGCGCCCAGCGGGAGACGGAGCTCTCCGTGCCGGCGGAGTGCTTCCGGCCGCTGGTCGCCGCCGACCTCGACCCGGAGGTGGCGCAGGTGCTCGCCGCGCTCCAGCGCCCGGCCGCCGAGCGGGTGCTGACCGACGAGCCGACGGTGGCGGCCTGGCGCGGCACGCCCTCCTGGGCCCTGGTGACGGGGGCCGACCAGGCGCTGGCGCCGTCGATCCAGCGCTTCACCGCGCAGCGGGCCGGCGCCACCGTCCTCGAACTGCCCGAGGCCTCCCACAGCGTGGCGGTCTCCCGGCCCACGGCGGTCGCGGAACTCATTCAGGACGCCGCCAGGCCGGGTCGTGTACGGTCTATGAACCTCCCGATTCAGGAGACCGGACCCACTGAACGACGAGACGGTCGGCACCGGACCGGTTGAGAGGTTCGGCCAGGCGCGCCCGGCCGTGGTGTGCTCCCCGTACACGGTCAGGCCTTTTCGATCACGCCAGGAGCGAGAGTTGTCCGACCCCACGCCCTCTCAGGTCCGGAGACCGGTGCTCGACCGGGCGCTCCAGGAGTTCCTGGACGCCCGAGCCGGAGCGGCGCGGACGGAACCGCCGGACCTCTCCTTCCTCGCCCTCGACAGCCTGCCGAGCATCAGCTCGGACGAGGACCCGGACGACCCGTACGGCACGACGTCGGAGTGGCTCGCGCTGCCCTGCGGGCCGACCGGGCGGGTGCGCGTCCAGGTGACCAGGCCGGTCGGCGCCGTCGAGCCCAGTCCCGTGGTGCTGTTCCTGCCCGGCCTGGGCTGGTCGCTCGGCGACGCCGACTGCTACGCCCGGCTGGTGCGGGAGTTCGCCCTGGGCACGGACGCCGCCGTCGTCTACGTCGACTACGCCCGGGCACCCGCCGCCCGCTACCCGGTGGCCGTCGAACAGTGCCACGCCGTGGCCCGCTGGATCCACGAACACGGCCACGAGATCGGACTGGAGGGGGACCGGATCGCCGCCGTCGGCGACTCCGCGGGAGC